>CAYJLT010000035.1:0-14673 GCA_964371295.1 uncultured Treponemataceae bacterium | reverse complement strand
TAATGAACACTACTAATCCCCTTGACAGTTTGGTTTTTATTTCACTACCAGAAGATTTTGTTGGAAAAAACTCAAATTTTACTCTTGACCCTACCGTAAGGCTCCCTGTACAAACAGAATCGCATGATAAAGAGTCCAGTTCTTTTAATCTGGAAAATCTCACCTGGGAGCAAATTCTTTCAGGAATACTAACGGTTCTTGCATACGATAAAAAAAATGCTAATAAAGAATATTATCGCTCACTTTTGCTCGCAGCAAAGCCTAATATTAAACAAGAATTAACAGATGCCGCAATTTTAAAAGCAAAAAATGAAGACTTTGATATTGCAGAAGAAATATTTTTAGCCCTTCAAGGTATTGACCCCAATGACATGGCGAACACTTTAAATATGGCACTCTTTTTTGATCAAAGGGCAGATTCATATAGAAGATCAAGCTTATTCGAAGATGCCGATGCCTATGATGAAAGCGCTTTTTTATTTTATAAACAAGTTATGGAAAGTGAAGACCTCATTCCGGATGCTTTTTTCAACGCCGGGTTTTTCTTCTTAAAGCAAAAAAACTTTTCTCGTGCAAAAGAATGCTTTGAAACCTATGTTGCCCTCACCGCAAACCTAACTGAAGAGCAGATTGGTAAAAGTGGTGACTATAAAAGAGAAAGAGCCCAAGAAATTATTTCAGATATTGAAAAAAGAAATCTCGATGATGAACTTTTTAAAAGCGCCTTTGATTTTATTTCAATGGGAGAAGAAGAAAAAGGCTTAGAAGCAATTCGCACATTTATAGAAAAAAACCCCACTGTTTGGAATGCATGGTTTATGCTCGGTTGGGCACTTCGCCGTTTAGAACGCTGGGAAGATGCAAAGGCTGCCCTCGAACAAGCTATCTCATGCGACGGAGCAAATACTGACACCTATAATGAACTAGCTATATGCCTTACCGAACTCGGAGATTTTGCAGGCGCCAAAAACTACCTTTCAAAAGCAATGCAATTAGAAAGTGAAAACACTAAAATAATGTCTAATCTTGGGTATTTAGCGCTCAAAGAAGGAAATTTTGAAGAAGCTCGGCTCTTTTTCCTTGCTGTTTTAGAGTTTGACCCTAACGATAAAATTGCCCAAGAAATGCTCAAAAGCATTGAAGAAATGGAATCGTAAAACTTCACACATTTTTTATTTTTTCTCATTCTACGCTTGAATAAGTGTTGCATATCGTATATTCTATAGGAATGGATGAAATATTAGATTTATTACAAGAAAACGCACGTTTATCTGTAGATGATATTTGTGCTATGACAAACAAAACATTTGATGAAGTAAGCGCTACCATTAAAAAACTAGAAAACGATGGTGTTATATTAAAGTATGCGGCAGTTATTAATCACGAAAAAGTTGATTCTAGAAAAGACCTTGTGAGAGCAGAAATTGAAATACAGGTAACCCCAGAACGTGAACATGGTTTTGATGCAATTGCAGAGCGCATATATCGCTTTCCTGAAGTTAAATCTCTGTATTTGATGTCGGGAGGATATGACTTAAAAGTAACTATAGAAGGAACAAGCCTTCAAGAGGTTTCGTTTTTTGTTGCCAGAAAGTTATCTACGATAGATGGTGTTAGAAGCACAAAAACAACTTTTATGCTCAAAAAATACAAAGAAAATGACATTGTATATGTAGATGAAAAAACTGACCGCAGACAAGGAGTCAGCGCGTGAGTACTCTTGAAAATACAAGAAGTGATAAACTTTCATCAACCATCACCTCTATTCCACCCTCAGGAATTAGAAAATTCTTTGACCTTGTTATAGGAAGGGATGATATTATATCTCTCGGTGTTGGTGAGCCCGACTTTCCTACCCCATGGAGAATTAGAGAAGAAGCCTTTTATCATTTGGAACAGGGGCACACTTCATATACATCAAACTGGGGACTCACTGAGCTGCGAGAAGAAGTTGCAAAGTACCTTGAAAAATATAACCTGCACTACAGCGCCAAAGATGAAGTTCTTATTACAATTGGGGTCTCAGAGGCTATAGATGCCGTTCTAAGGGCAATACTAAACCCTCAAGATGAGATAATTATTTGTGAGCCATGTTATGTATCATATCAACCGCTTGCAGAAATTTGTAATGCAAAACTTATTCACCTCGACACAAGCATACATGGTTTTTACCCAACTGCAGAGCAAATTGAAAAAGCAATTACGCCAAAAACAAAGGCTTTAATGATTTGCTCTCCAAGCAATCCTACTGGCAAAATGATACCAAAGGATGAGCTAGAGCGCATTGCAGAGGTTGTCAAAAAACATCAAATATGGGTTCTCACTGATGAAGTGTACTGCGAGCTTGTATACGATAATAATGAACATGTTTCAATAGCCTCTTTTGATGGCATGAAACCATACAGCGTAGTATTAAACGGTTTTTCAAAAGCCTTTGCTATGACAGGTTGGCGTATTGGATATGTATGTTGTCCACCAGACCTAATGGAGCAAGTGCATAAATTGCATCAATATTCATCAATTTGCGCTCCCATTATGAGTCAATACGGTGCAGCAGAAGGGCTTCGATCTGGAGCTCCAGAGGTTGAAAAAATGCGTATTTCCTATCAGCAAAGGCGAAACCTCATGTCGAAGCGCTTAAAGGAAATAGGCCTCCCAGTGGTAGAGCCAGATGGGGCTTTTTACCTCTTTGTAGATATCCGCTCTACAGGCTTAACGGCAGAAGACTTTGCTGCAAAGTTAATCAATGATTATCAAGTAGCCGTAGTCCCTGGAACAGTATTTGGTGCAGGAGGTGAAGGGTTTGTTAGGTGCTGCTACGCAACCGATATAAACAAGATAAAAGAAGCCTTGGAACGAATAGGTAGCTTTGTTTTAAGCTTAAAAAAATAACGTAAAAGGTGTTTTATCCATAAAACACCTTTTTTTATGTCTACTCTTTATCATTATTGTGATTTTTTTCACAATACATTGTTTTTTTTCTCCTTTTTTAAAATAAAACCTTTATTTTTTATTGATTAGTTCTTTAAAATATCATATAATACAATTATTAATGTGATTTTTTTCACAATAGGGGTGAAAATGATTCCTAATCCTACAAAGAAGCGTCTTATTCAACTTTCTAGGCTATTAACCCAAGTTAAGGCTTCGGTAATAAGCTCGGTAGACATTGAAGCCTTAAGCGGATGGAAAGATACAACAGTTCGAAAGGATATTTCATATGTCTTAAAAGAACACCCTGTTAAAAGTGCTTCAAATGGGTATGCAAAAGAAGAACTTCTAGAAGCAATCCGTGTAACACTACAAGAAAACAGTGAAAAAAAACGCTGTTGCATAGTGGGCTTAGGAAAAATTGCTCAAGCCTTAATTCAATCGAAGGACATAGACGAGTCAGAGTTTCTTCTTATTGCAGGCTTTGATGAAAGTATTAATAGGGTTGAAACAATGAATGCTCCTTTTTCACTTTTTGCACTAAGCAAACTAGAGAGCACAATTAGTGAACTAGATATTGACTATGCCATTCTTGATGTGGATGACAATAATGCAAGCGAGGTAGCAACACGGCTCACCGCCTGTGCTATAAAAGGCATTGTAAATTACACAAATGCCATTCTTCCAGTGGGAGAAAAAACAAAGGTTGAAAATGTTTCGGTTATTGCAGCACTGCAAAACCTTGCATATTAAAAAAATGGAGACAAAAAAAATGAGAGTACACAATTTTTCAGCAGGACCATCTTGCCTTCCAGAAGATGTATTAAAAGATATTCAAAAAGAGATCCTAGATTGTAATGGAACAGGACAAAGCGTGATGGAAATGAGCCACCGCTCAAAACCATTTGAATCAATAATAGCAGAAGTTGAATCAAGTTTGAGAAAGCTCATGAGTATTCCAGATAACTATAAGGTTCTTTTTTTACAAGGGGGGGCAAGCACTCAGTTTGCAATGATTCCATTAAACTTAAAAAAAATTGGAAAAGCTGCATACATAAACACTGGTGTGTGGGCTAAAAAAGCAATTGGAGAAGCAAAAAAGTATATTGATGTAGATGTCATTGCAACAGGAGAAAACACGGGCTTTTTAGAAATTCCTAAAGTGGATACCATCGAAGGCGAATATGACTATGCTCATATTACGCTCAATAATACCATCATGGGAACGCTCTTTGAAACCTTACCAAAAATGGGAAAGCGAAGCGATGGCACAGACGTACCATTAATTGCCGATATTTCTAGTTGTATATTATCTGAGCCATTAGACGTTTCAAAGTTTGGCCTACTATATGCAGGAGCGCAAAAAAACTTAGCCCCTGCAGGTGTAACACTCGTAATTATTCGAGATGATTTAATAACTGACCCCTCTTTTGATTTTACCCCAACAATGCTCAACTACAAAATTCATGTCGAGGGTGAATCAATGTATAATACACCTCCCTGCTGGAGTATTTATGTAATGGGCAAGGTTCTTTCATGGATTGAAAAAAATGGCGGTGCAGAGGGCATGAAAAAGAGAAATGTAGAAAAGGCCCAAAAATTTTATGGCTATCTCGACAAGAGCCCTTACTATAATGCTCCTGTGGAACTACATAGCCGCTCTTTAATGAATATTCCTTTTTTAACTAGTGAAACAGATGATGAAAAGGCAAAGGCTTTAAACAAATTATTTGTTGCAGAAGCTGAAAAACGAGGCCTCATGAATCTTGCAGGGCATCGCTTGGTTGGCGGCATGAGAGCTTCTATGTACAACGCAATGGGAATTGATGGCATAAACGCTTTAATTGATTTTATGGAAGAATTTGCAAAAGAAAACTTAACCAATTAATAATTAATAATGCACAATTATTAATTGTTATATAGATTGAAAATGAAAAAATTTATAAAAGCAAAAAATATTTAATAATTCTTAACTCTTACATTTTTTTCAGTTTGAGATAATGAATATTAATTATTACTTGTTAATTATTAATTACATAAGGAGTAACACAATGTACAAAATACAAACTTTAAACAAGATATCAGCAAAGGGCTTAGACGAATTTGACCGTGAGTATTATGAAATTGCATCAGAAATATTAAACCCAGATGCAATACTCGTGCGCTCTGGAGATATGCATAACCTAGAAGTACCCAAAACCCTCAAAGCTATTGCACGAGCTGGGGCAGGAACAAATAACATACCTATTTCTCAAATGAGTGAAAAAGGTATTGTGGTTTTTAACACTCCAGGAGCAAATGCAAATGCAGTAAAAGAGCTTGTTGTGGCGGCTTTGTTCTTTTCAAGTAGGCCTATTTTGCAAGCACATGAATGGGCAAAAACATTATCTGGAAATGGGGCAAACATTCCTGACATGGCAGAAAAGGGAAAGTCACAATTTTCTGGTCCCGAAATAAGAGGCAAAACTCTCGGCGTAATAGGATTAGGGGCAATCGGTGCAAAGGTAGCAAATACCGCATCTGAACTTGGAATGAAGGTTATTGGTTTTGACCCCTTTATTTCTGTAGATAGTGCCTGGGCTCTAAGCCGCTCAATTAAAAAAGCTGAAAGCCTCGACGCTCTCTTGTCAAAATCAGATTACATCACCCTACACCTACCCCAAACGGCAGAAACAAAGGCGCTCATAAATGCCGATAGAATTGCATCTATGAAAAAAGGTGTGCGCGTATTGAATTTTTCTCGCGGAGGACTCGTAGTAAATGATGATATGGTGAGTGCGTTAAAGGATGGAAAAATAGCTTGTTTTGTAAGTGATTTTACCGATGAAGACCTTTTACAAGCCCCCAATGTAATTTGCCTACCTCACCTTGGGGCATCAACACCAGAAGCCGAAGAAAACTGTGCGGTTATGGCAGTAAACCAAATTCGTGACTTTTTGGAAACAGGAGCTATTATTAATTCTGTAAACTTCCCTAAGTGCAAAATAGATGAGCCGATTCCAACAAATGGAACGCGGTTGGCAATTTCAAATAAAAATGTTCCAAACATGGTAGGACAAATTACGACCGTTTTAGCTGAAGCAAAGCAAAACATTTCTTCTATGGTTAATCATAACAGAGATGATATTGCGTACAACCTCATTGATATAGAAGGCCTTGTTGACCAAGAAACACTGGAAAGGCTACAAAATATTGAAGGTATTATTAATGTTCGCTCTATGACAGCGGCTGAATAGTTTATTCTGTAAAAATGTAATGGCTGTGTTTTTTTTGAAATGCAGCCTTAAATTTTTCTTTATATTCATTTGAGTAATGCTGTAAAATACTCCAATCACTTTCAAAATCAGGATATAAAAAGCCAACAATATTTTTGCAATCTTTAATTCGTCTGGCTACATGCACCATGGCCGAAGTAAAGCTTTCAAAAAACTCTATTTCACTTTCTTGATTCATAATTTCAGAGTCAGAAAACCCCCAAAAAGAACCATCACCTGAAAAACGCCTTGGTATTATAATGATTGGCTTTTTTTCACCTTCTGCACACTTTACCTCTGCTCGAAGTGATGCTAAAAATGCTTCATCGTACTCTTCGCTTCCAGACCTTTCGACACAATCCCAGTAAACTATTTTTTGTATGTAATCTGAACTTTGAGTTATATTTTCCATTTGCATTTTCTCCATTTAAGACACGAGCATTTGTAAAAAGCACTTTACACACCAATAACCACTACCCAATCAGGGAGTGGTTATTCGAGTATAAAAACAAGCAGTAATTAGTCAGTTAAAATCTTAATAATCTCAGCTTTATCATTTGTGCTTAAAATCTTTTGTCGTTTTTCAGCACTTTTGAATAAAAGACTAATTTCAGCTAAGAACTGAAGATGTGGTCCTGTTTTGTTTACAGGAGACAATGTCATAATAAAAATACGACAAGGTTCTTGATCCAATGAGTCGAAATCTACAGGATTATCTGAAATACCAATACAAGCTACAAGCTCAGTTACAGTATCAGTTTTTCCGTGAGGAATAGCGATTCCATGTTTCATGCCTGTTGACATTTTCTTTTCACGGTCAAGCACACATTCTCTAGCAGCATTCTTATCGGTTATTTTCCCTGCTTTAACGAGAATTTCAAGCATTTCATCGATAATGCTTTCTTTTGTTGTTCCCTTTAAGTTGAGTTCAACTGTTTCGGGTGTTAATACGTTTCGTAAATTCATATTTATATATTAAAGGGAGTATTCGCAAATGTCAAGATTTAAACGCAAAAAAAAGCAAAAAAATATACTTTTTCTATCTAAATCGCTTTTTTTTCTTAGTGGATTTTATTTTAATACTATGCTATAGTACGTTTATGGATATAATCGAAAAATTTTATGCCGATGTCAAACGAATACTAAAACATGACAGAGCAGACAATGCAGGAAATTATGATGGCATTCGTGCATCTAAATCTATAGCAAAGCATTTTGTATCGCTATATAAAGATTTAGGGGAGCTACCTTTTTGTATAGCAGACTACTGGGAGCAAACATATATTCTTACCGCAAAAGCCACACAGGACGAACCAAGCGAAAAAAATGTAACCTGGCTTGCAGCAGCTTTAGCTCTTTTGGAAGGTAATTTTTCGCAAAATGCTAGTGACCAAGAAAAAGAAGCTTTCTCCACTGACGACTGGAAAGAGCTTTGCAAATTGGTAAACTATGAAGCAGAAGACTTACCTCTAGGCTTACTTACAAGCCTCATGTCAACATTCACAGAAAAAAAAGTCTTATGATGCACTCAGCCTATTCTTCGTGCACTCTTTGTCCGCGAAAATGTTCGGTAAACAGAAATGATTGCAACGCCGCCTTTTGCCACGAAACTGCAGAGTTAAAAATAGGGTCTGCATGCTTGCATTACGGAGAAGAGCCACCGATTACTGTTCATGGTGGTTCTGGAACGATATTTATTTCTGGATGCAATCTTGGCTGCATATTCTGCCAAAACTACCAAATATCTCGAGAAGGTATGGGTAAAGTAGTAGACAATAAAGAGTTTTCTCAAATATGCCTTTCATTACAAAAAGCAGGGGCTGAAAATATTAACATAGTAACGGGGAGCCACGCAATACCAGCAATTGCTGAAGGGCTTAAAACAGCAAAACAGGAAGGTCTAACTATTCCTATTTGCTGGAATTCATCAGCCTTTGAAAGCCTTGAAGCGCTCAGCCTCCTTGAGGGATTGGTTGACATATGGCTACCTGACTTAAAAACACTCAATGATGAAGTATCATCTAAGTTGTTTTTTACAAAAGATTATGCCATAGCCGCAACTCAAGCTATACTTAAAATGATTGAAATGTCGCCAATGCAGTTTGTAACTATTACAAAAAATGATGAGCAAAAAGAAAAAATGCTCTCTGGGGTAATTATTCGTCACTTGGTACTGCCTAATGCCCTACAAGATAGCTTTGATGTGCTTGATTGGTTAAAGTATTATGCAGATGGAAGGGCATGCATATCCCTTATGACTCAGTACACTCCTATAAAAATTGATTCTGCAAATGAAGCTCCAAATAGATTTATTTCACAAGACGAGTTTACAAGCCTCACGAGCCAAATAGAAGACTATTGTTTTGAACACTTATTTTACCAAGAACTCATTCAAGATGATTCTTGGCTTCCTGACTTTAATAGAACACAACCTTTTTCAAATGAACTCGCCAAGCCTATTTGGCACTGGAAACACGGTTCTTTATAGAAAGTGCACCTCAATATTCTTTACCGATTATCATTTACAAATTGCATTATATAGTATACAATATATGTACAAGTTTTTTATGAGGGTGTTATAATGATGGAATTTCACGTTTCTAGAGAAATGAGGGATAAATGTAATTTTGACCTCCCTACGTTTTCAACAAATGGAAACGTTGTATTTGCTCATTTTAAAAATGTTCGCCTTTTTGCACAAAAACTTAATGCAATAGTAAACCCGGTAACAGAGCCTCAAAAATATATAAAAGCAGGCCAATTGAACGCAATGGGGCTTATCGACGAAATATTTCACATAGTGTGCAAGAATTTTCGAGATGATAAAAATAAATCCGCATTTATAGAACTTCACAAAACACTAGAAGAAAAACTTGGAAAAGAAGCGCTAGACTTATTACTAAATGATTTTACACGAGAATTTCCACCCCTATGTGTGTATAACAACGAAGCAACAGAAAAACAATATTTAGAGGGAAAAACAGATGGTATTTCTAACAAAGTTATAACAATTGAAGAAATAATACTTTTAATACTAGCAAATGAGAACCCTGCATTCCAACCTTTTTACATTCTCTTTAACGATGAAAATCTTAAAAAAAATCCTTCCTACAAAAAAATGTGGAAGGCTTCTAAAGTTTTTTTTAAAACTCAACCTTTATATGGACCAAACCATACTGATTTAATAACAATGTTTAAAGAGCCTGTCGAAGCGAGCCCAAATAGCTTAAAGGGGCAGCTTGATTATATTCGACAAACATGGAACTCTCTTTTAGGAGACCAAATACTTCGCCTCCTTTCAAGCATGGACATGATAACTGAAGAAGAAAAGCCAGGATGGAGCGGTCACTTTTCTGGGCCTCCCCCAATGGAAGCTTATAACTACGATTTATTGATGAAAGAGTACGAGCGCTTTAGCCCTGATAGAGATTGGATGGGTAATGTAGTTTTAATGGCAAAAACAGTACTGGTATGGCTTGACCAATTATCAAAACAATATAATTGTGAAATTACACAGCTTGATCAAATTCCAGATGAAGAGCTAGACCTTTTAGCTCAACAAGGATTTACATCACTATGGCTCATAGGTTTATGGGAAAGGTCATGGGCAAGTAAACGCATAAAGCAAATAAACGGTAACCCAGAGGCTACTTCAAGTGCGTATAGTTTACATGACTATGAAATAGCAGAGAATTTGGGCGGCTGGAGTGCCTTAGAAAATCTGCGGCAAAGACTGTCGTATAGAGGTATAAGAATAGCAGCTGACATGGTACCAAATCACACGGCTATGGACTCAAACTGGGTTGTAGAAAAGCCCCATCTATTTATTCAAAGTTTTGACTGCCCTTTTCCGGGCTATTCGTTTAATGGGGAAAATCTCTCACTTGACCCAAGAATTAGTGTGTACTTAGAAGATCGCTATTATTCAAAAACTGATTGCGCTGTAGTCTACAAGAGAGTTGACAACCAAACAGGTGAAACACGCTATGTATACCACGGTAATGATGGAACAGGAATGCCATGGAATGACACAGCTCAAATTGACTTTTTAAATCCTGAAGCACGGGAAGAAGTTATTCAAAAAATATTACATGTAGCAAGAAATTTTTCAGTTATTCGATTTGATGCTGCAATGGTGCTTGCAAAAAAGCATATTAGGCGTCTGTGGTTTCCTGCCCCTGGGCAAGGAGGCGATATCGCAAGCCGCGCTGAACATGCAATTAGCAATGAAGCATTTGAAGCCGCTATTCCAAACGAGTTTTGGCGAGAAGTTGTTGATCGCATTGCAACAGATGTTCCCGACACCCTGCTTTTAGCAGAAGCCTTTTGGATGATGGAAGGCTACTTTGTGCGTACCCTTGGCATGCACCGTGTATATAATTCAGCATTTATGAACATGCTCAAAAAAGAGGAAAATGATAAGTATCGCTCTACAATAAAAAACACCATTGAGTTTGACCCACAAATTCTAAAGCGCTTCGTTAACTTTATGAATAACCCAGATGAAGATACAGCCGTTGCGCAATTTGGAAAAGGCGATAAATACTTTGGTGTTTGCATACTCATGGTTACAATGCCAGGGCTTCCAATGTTTGGCCATGGTCAAATAGAAGGTTTTGGTGAAAAGTATGGAATGGAATATACAAAAGCATATTGGAATGAAGAAAAAGACTATGCTCTAATAGATAGACACAACCATGATATTTTCCCTCTTATGAAAAAGAGATATTTATTTTCTGACGTTGCGAATTTCCGTTTTTATGATGTATGGACAGAAAACTCTGTAAATGAAAACATTTTTGCCTACTCGAATCGTTTTGAAAACGAGAACACCGTTGTATTCTACAACAATTCATATGAACAAGGCGCAGGTTGGATTGCCAACTCTTGCCAGTATGGTATAAAAACTGACAATGATACTATTGCAAAGCAAAGCGAACATATTGCTCATGCGATGGGACTCACAAATGATGCAAGCCACTATTGTATATTCCGAGAAAAAAAATCGGAGCTGTGGTATATTCGCTCAAGCGCCGACTTATATGAAAAGGGCATTTTTCTCCACCTAAATGGATATGAATACCAAATACTTATGGATATTTCAGAGGTTGAAGATGATGATACAGGAATGTATCATATACTTTGCAAAGAACTTAATGGCCGCGGAGTCCAAGACATAGATACCGCTTTAAAAGAAACATTTTTAAAAGACTTATATCATTCGCTAGAAAAATTTGCCTCTCAAGATTTCTTTTCAGGAATTGCATACCTTTGTGCACCACACTTATATAAACGCGATGGAGACTCATCTGCATCCAAGCAAAAACCGCCTTCGCTCACAAAGCTTTTATCACAAACAAAAACTGTAGGTGTTGAATATTTTAGAATGCTCGAAATATTTATTGGTGGAAACTATGGATCATCAACAGTACTAAAATCATCAAAAACAAAAAAAGAATGCGACACCGACCTCGTATGGGAAAATTTTGTAAACCGAATTACTAAGCTTGTAAAGCTATGCGAAACAGCACGAAATACAAAAAAAGCCCCTGATGAGCTTACAAAAAAACTATATGAAAATATCCTTTCCAATCCATTTATGAGTGAAATACTTGCCGGTTTTTGCATCTTATTCACATTAAAAGATGTACTAGGTGAAAACATTAGTGCAAAGGCAACAAGAGATATTATTCAATTATGGTGTCTTGAAAGAAAAATGCGCGATATTCTTGTCTCAATGGGTAAACCTTCAAAAGATATGTTTAATCAGTTTAAGGTATTAATTGCCATTACAGAATTCTGTGAAACGGATACCAAATCTTCACAATTAGAAGGTATTGTATGGGCAATGATGACACGCTTATCATCAGGGGAACTTGCCTCTTCGATTTTAGGAATAAATAAATACAATGATACGTTGTGGTACAATCGCGAGGCAGCTCAGGCTGTAATAGGGTATGGAGCATTGCTATACACATTATTCCGCTCAAGCCAAAAAGACTACTCTGCCATAAAAAAATTATGGGACACAGTATTAGCTGCAATAGATAGCTCTGAGTACAAAGTTGAAAACCTATTAGAATCACTTAAGCCTAAGAAGGCTAAGCGAACGGTGAGTAAAAAAACCAATAAAAAAGCAGTTTTATAAACTTTGTATTTCTTCGAGTATTTTTTTTAGGTCATCAATCTGTGCCGATAATTTCTTTTGGGGCTTTATTGGCGCATACACTAGTTTCAGTTTATCGCTCATTGTAGGGGCTTCACCGCATAGCATTTTGATTGAAGAAGCACACAAAGAAGGATCTTTTATTGCAACAAGAACGACAGCACTTCCTCCTTCATCGCTAACAACCCCCTGTTTTTTTGCTGCCGCATATGAGCGAGATGTTTCCAAATCAAAAAATTGTGAGTATTTTAAAAACAGCTCTTGGCTTGCTGCAACTGCATCTTCATCGCTCACGCCGACAGGAAAAACAAGCGCCTTCATAAGGGCTGGGTGACTCACAAAAATTTCTTCTAGTCTCTCAATATTTGACGGTTCAACAGGATCTGCAGGCCCCCTCTTTGCAAGAGGAACCAAAGAGTCTAGCACTGAACACTTCCCAAGGGCATCTTGCGTTAAGCTTGCCGTGCAATTTGTGATAAGTCCTGTAAGCGGTAAAGAGTATTTCCAACCATACAGGCCAGCGGTAATATTGCCATAATTGCCTGAAGGCATTGCATAATATAAATCATCTACTATTTGCTTTTTTAATCTCGAAAATGCATACATATATAAAAAGGTATGAGGCAAAAGCCTACCAATATTTACCGTATTTGCAAGAGTTAAAGAATATTTTTCAATCAAGTCTTTTTGCCCATAGATTGCGCGGGTAAGCTCATAGCAAGTCTTTTTGTCTCCATCAACTTCAACAGGATAAATATTTCCACCATTCCAAACACAGTCTTCTTCAGTAAAACCGCGCATTGTCCCTTTTGCATACAGTAACACAGCTTTTATGTTTTTTTTACCACGCAAAGCAGCTGTAATTGCAGCCCCTGTTTCTCCATCGGTTGAAGCAAGTACTGTAGCGTTTTTTTCTCCCATTATCAAAACATTTTCTAAACACGAGGCAAGATAAGAAAGACCAAAGTCTTTATGTGTTCCCGATGGTCCATGAAATAATTCTAGAACAAAAAAATTATCATCAAGCTTTTTAATCTCGGGGCTAAAGGGAAATGCATTTGTCGCTATGGCCTCACTAATTATGGGGCTAAACTCTTCTTTTATGAGTGCTGAAGTTAACGACCCCGCTATCGAAGAAAAAGACGTGTTATCATCAAAGTGTGATACCCACGGCTGCAAGTTTTCCTCATATGCAGGAACATAGAGGCCTCCGTCATTCGGCAAGCAATTTAGAATTGCGTTAGAAAAAGATACTTGCTTTGAATTATCCCTAGTGCTTACAAATTTCAAATTTATTGCCCCTTATTGTATTTTAAATTGGTACTTATCTACAAACCCTGTGGGTCTATAGGTCATCTTTGCTTGTCTTAAACCTTCATCGCCCAAATCCTGCTCACGGTTTATGTATATGACCGTTTCTGGCAAGTGTTGTGCTGTTGCACGGTTAACATACTGATAGACACCCTTGTATTCATCTAAGCCTTTTTCAAAATGAACAACAAACATAGTGCCACGTGCAATATATTCTCCCAAAGCCCATCCTACCGGTTTAGAATTAGCGTACACTACCCACCCGTGTTGATCAGTAAACGGCAGCAAGGCTAGTGATAAAAAGCATTGCTCATAATCACTCTCTAAGCCTGCAGGGCGAGTTCTCTGCCATTCATCTAAGACCTCACCTGCATCTGCAGCAGTTGATATATCGAGTGGCTTTACTTCACATTCATATGTTTTTTCAAAGTTATTTGCAAGGTTTCTTTTTTTATGAAGAGACTTACCTGCTAAGCTTGCAAGCTTTTCACGTAAGTATAAATAATCTGCGTTATCCCTATCATCTATCAGCTCATACCCAAGGGAATTAAAAACTTCGGCGCAAGATATACAGACATCCTTTGAAATATTTTTCCATCTTTTAAATTTTTCTATGAGCATGCGAGCATTATCTTTTCCAGGGCAACCTCCCACAACGGTAAAGAAAAAACCATACTTGTCCTTCCCTGTTAATGCATATACCTTGTTTCCTACAGCGCTTATTTCATAGCTGTATTTTTTTTGATGAATTAAGAGCGCCAAAAAGGTGAACTCAGAAATTCCACCCTCTAAGTTATTTAAAAACGGGTATAGCTCGTTGTGCATATAGGCACTAATAGGCTCAAAATTAGGAAAAGTTGGTATATGCTTCATATAAATAGCATACTCCTTTTTTGCGAAAATGTCAAAGATTATTGTAGGGAATAAAGAAAAAAGTAAGAATTGTATCACTTTCACTTGCAAGGTCTTCAAAAATATCGTATTCTATAGGCATGGAAAATCTAAACACAA
>CAYJLT010000034.1:0-17221 GCA_964371295.1 uncultured Treponemataceae bacterium | reverse complement strand
TTTAATGAGGAGTTATTCTATGAAAAAAATAATTATTGCGCTTTCAATCATTCTTTGTGCTTTTTCACTTTATGCACAATCATACGAAAACTGGGAGCGCCTAGACAGGCAAACAATTCGACTTCAAAACGGAAGCACGACAATTACGAGAAGTGGGGTATACGAACTCACTGGAATCCTCAACAATGGAATGGTTACAGTATCTACCAATGATACAGGCACCGTTTACCTTGTTTTAGATAACGCTCATTTAACTGGAAATAATGGAAGCCCTTTATACATTGAAAAAGCAAACAATGTCGTAATTATTCTAGAAGATAAAACGAGCAATACCATTCGTTACACAGGTCAAGACAATGAAAATGATGATTTGCCAGACGCTGCATTATACTCAAGAGCAAATCTAACTATTGCAGGAGAAGGTGTACTTTCAATAAATGCCACCTACGTAGACGCAATAAAGAGTAAAGAAAATCTTGAATTAGAGGATATTACATTAATACTCGAAACCCCGGAAGATGCAATAGACTCAGATGGAGATATTCACATCAAAAGAGGGATGTACACCATTAATGCGGGCGATGATGCAATCCATTCAGAGGCAGCCGTCACCATTGACGGCGGTATAATAGACATTCAAACTTGCGTTGAAGGAATAGAGGGCGCTTACGTAACTATAAATGCAGGAGACATAGATATTTACACAACTGATGATGCAATAAATACACCTGAAGATTATAGTGTTCTAACTATAAACGGCGGAACGATATATCTTGAAACACATGGAGCCGATACGGACGGCATAGACTCTAATAATGACCTTGTTATTACTGGTGGCTCTATTGTTATAAAAATGAGTAGCTTAAATAGGATGGGGCAGCACTTAGATTATGATGGGAATCTTACGCACACTGGTGGTTCAATAAAAGATGAAAACGGGAACGACATAGATCCAACCGTGCGTAGGCGAGGAAGGCGTTAAGGCAAATAAAGGGCTTTTTTTCCTCTTTTTTGTAACTATTTTGATTTTATGGTGTTTACTATATAAACGCCTCTTAGTCCGAAGACCTCTATTGTAGTTTTGTGTCTGCGCCGTTGGTCATAGGGCTTAAGTAGCTGTTTAATTGTATCACTGTGCTTTACATCGTAGTTTTGCTACCTAAACTCTTACATCTTGTCATTCACCATGTGCTACAATCTTTTGCGTGCCATTTAGGTACGCACTTTTTTTGTCCTTTTACTTGAGTTAGAGCGATTTTTCCAGTATAATGATGACATGAATTTAGAAGCATTTGTATTAGGCTGTGGTGGGATGATGCCTCTTCCATATAGACATTTAACCTCAGTACTTTTACGACGAGAAGGCCAATTATTTTTATTTGATGGGGGAGAGGGTACGCAAGTTTCTCTGCGTAGACTAAATCTTAAGTGGAAAAAAATAAATGCTATATTTGTAAGTCACACACATGCAGACCATGTTACAGGGCTGCCAGGAATTCTTATGCTTTCATCTCAAGTAGATAGAGACGAGCCCTTATATATATATGGACCTCCTAAAATTAAGGAATATATTGAGTCCAGCAGGCAAGTATTAGATATGTATATAAATTATCCCATTATCGTAAAAGAGATTACCGAAGCATGTGTTTGCTATGAAGGTGAAGATTTTTATATTCGCGCATTTCCACTAAAGCATACAAAGCCTTGCGTTGGTTATACTCTTGAAGAGTTGGATAGACCGGGCGAGTTTGACCCTGAAAAGGCTAAGGCTCTTGGAGTACCCGTTGGGCCTCTATGGTCTAAATTGCAAAAGGGTGAAAGTGTGCAGTCTACTGATGGGAGCACTATTGAATCTAGCCAAGTTGTCGGACAAAAGCGAAGTGGTAGAAAATTTAGCTATGTTACCGATACATTATATCTGCCATCAATTGCAAAGGAAGTACAAGGTTCTGACCTTTTTATATGTGAGGGTATGTTTGCCCATGATGCACTAGAGCAAGCTACAGAAAAAAAACACATGACTGTTGTACAGGCGGCTACAATTGCAAAAGATGCAAATGTAGATAAAATGGGACTCATTCATTATAGTCCGCGCTATGCTGATAAGGAGTTAAAACCATTATTAGAAGAAGCACAAGGGATTTTTGCCGACACATTTTTAACACGCGATAGAATGCAAATAGAAATACCATATAAAGACTAGGGTAATTAATAATTAATAATGCACAATTAATAATTGTGATGGGCAGAATAAGGGGCATTTTTGTCTTGCTTAAGCCAAAGTTTAAGAAATAAAATCCGATAAATCTGCGTAATTCTTTCGGATTGAATTTGTGGAGAAAGTTATGAATGATGATAAAATACTTAAAACGCTAAAAAACCTTGAAACTGAATTACAAGAATTACGAAAGCAATTTCCTATTCGATCTTACAACTTAAAGAGCATGATTTATGAGAGAGCAGCAAAAGAAAGTGTTGATTATTTTTATAACAAAGCTTCAAATGCTCTCATGCTTGATGATAGGTTTAAGGTATTGCACTATGCACTCGAAAGATGTCTTGAAAGTGAAATGTCAAGTGGGGGCCTTTTTTTAGAATTTGGAGTTTTTCAAGGTGAGAGTATAAATTTTTGTGCAAAAATACTAAAAGACAAAACATTCTATGGGTTTGACTCATTTGAAGGCTTGCCAGAAGTGTGGGGTGGAAAGGAAGCAAAGGGTCATTTTAATTTAGGAGGCAAACTTCCAAAAGTGAGTAAAAATGTAAGGCTTTGCAAGGGCTGGTTTAATGAATCACTACCGCCATTTCTAAAGGAAACCTCAGGTGATATTGCATTTTTACACATAGACTGTGATTTATACTCATCAACAAAAACGGTATTTGATTTACTCGCTAAAAGAATTAGACCAGGAACCGTAATTGTATTTGATGAATACATAAACTATCCAAATTGGCAAAAACATGAGTTTAAAGCATTTCAAGAATTTGTAAAAAAACATAAGGTTGAGTATGACTATCTTGCTCTTGGTATTTTAGATATGGCCGTTATAATAAAAAGTATCGCATAGTATGAAACAAACGCTTATCATTGGTTCAACCGTTGTAGATGTTATAATTGGCATTCCAAAACTTCCAACCAAATCACAAGATGTAAATATAACTAGTCAAACTCAAAGCCTCGGAGGATGTGCGTATAATGTTTCAAACATGCTTCATTTAGAAAAAATACCATACACGCTTTGCTCTCCTGTTGGTAGTGGCCTATATGGAGAGTTTGTTGAGCGAGAACTTCAAAAAAAAGGTGTTGTTCCCTTTGTAAGGTTGGATGATATTGCAAACGGCTGTTGTTATTGTCTTGTAGAAGATGATGGTGAGCGCACCTTTTTGTCTCATCACGGAGCAGAATACATTTTTAATAAAGCATGGATGAAAAATATAGACCCTAGTTTAGTTGATTCAGCATATATTTGTGGTATTGAGATAGAAGATCCAACAGGTATTGAAATAGTTGAGTACCTTGAAGAACATCCCGAATACAGTATTTTTTTCGCAGTTGGTCCTCGTATTAATTATATAGAAAAATCCAGAATTGAAAGACTTTTTAATCTTAAACCAATTATTCATCTTAATGAAATTGAAGCACTTGAGTATACAAAGTGTACTACAGTTGAAAAAGCTGCAAAACATCTTAATGAGCTCACAAATAATTCTCTTATCATTACCTTGGGTGAAAAAGGTGCTCTCGTTTTTGAAAATGGAAATACATCAATAATAAAAGGATATGAGGCCACTATTGTAGACACAATAGGAGCAGGTGATTGTCACGTGGGCTCTGTTATTTCAGGGCTAAAACAAGGATTTTCTTTGGTTGAATCTGTAAGGAGAGCAAATGCTTTTTCAGCTGCTGTTGTTGGAGTTAGTGGGGCTGTATTAAGTGAAAAAGACTATAAAAAGGTACAACATGAAAAATAAACAATTTAACGAACTTGCCGTTTGTGGCTTTGAATCAGTAAAATCGCTCGGAAAGTATAATTCACACCTTATAACTAGGTTTTTTTACAGTGAAAATAGGAAGGGAGACTTTTCTAGCCTTTGCAAAGAACTTGCTGAAAACAAAAAACCGTACAATATGGTTGAGCAAAAGGATTTAGAAAAGCTTTCAGGATCCACTCATCATGAAGGCGTCGTTGCAATGATTTCAAAGCCACAAATAAAGGATGTAAGTTTTCCCCTGCTTCAAACACTTGCAAAAGAAAACAAAAATATACTTGTTTTAGATAGAATATCTAATGCCAATAATTTTGGGGCTATCGTTCGCTCATGTGCTTTTTTTGGTTTAAAAACAATAATTATATCAAATGATGATGCACAAAGTTCAATTACTACTGCAACTTATAGAATTGCAAAAGGCGGCATGGATTTTGTAACCATTTACAAAGCTGAATCGATAAATAGACTTTTAGGGGATTTAAAAGGTAGCTTTGTAAGCATTGGCACTGATGTTCGAACAGAGCATTCACTGGAAAACCTCCAAGCTAACTTAAAGCAAAAATCACTCAGTGAATTACCTCGAGCACTTGTGTTAGGAAATGAAGAGCACGGTATAAGTGAGCTTGTAAAAAAATCTTGCGATGTGCTAGTAAAAATACCAGGAGCAAATAACACTGGAGAAGGTATTGAAAGCCTTAATGTAGCTCAAGCTACAAGTGTATTATTATATGCGTTACATTGCTAAGGTTTTACAAAACACGGAATGCATTGTCTAAGTCATCAATTAAGTCTTGAGCATTTTCAAGTCCACAATATATTCGAATTAAATTCCGTGCACCATGTCTGTCTCTTGCTTCTTCATCACTTAGCTTGTAGCAGGGCATAATAACAAGGCTTTCAAATCCACCCCAAGAAACACCTTTTTGAAATATTTTTAAAGTATTGCAAAAGGCAAGGGTTTTTTCAAGACTTGCATCGAGCTCAAAACTCATAAGGCCGCAGCTTCCAGAAAGTTGCTTTTGAGCAAGTTCAAACTGAGGGTAAGATTTTACGCCGGGATAGTTAAGCCGTTTAACTTCTTTCTTTGTTTCGAGATACTCTGCAACTTTTTGTGCATTTTTTGATGATTTTTCAAGCCTTAAAGGTAACGTTCTAATACTTCTAAGTACTTGCCACGCTTCAAAGTTACCAAGTATTCCACCAAAAAGTTCTCGTCCCTTTGTTTTTATAACAGAAATCAATTCATTTGATGCGCATACACAGCCACCAACAACATCTGAGTGCCCACCATAGTACTTTGATAATGTATGCACGCTCACATCAATGCCTATATCAAATGGTTTTTGGTATACTCCAGCTGACCATGTATTATCAATAATTGTTGCTATGCCTTTTTCTTTTGCAACACGTACAATTTTATGGAGATCTTGCATTTCTAAAACAAGCGAAGAAGGGCTTTCTAAATATATTACTTTTGTATTTTTTTTTATGGCAGAAATTATTCCATCTGTATCATCATCGTTAATGAAATCGTGACTCATTCCTAAGTCCGACATATTTTCTGTAATAAATGTGCGAGTAGGACCATATACATTTTTTATGGTTATAATATGATCACCTGCTTTCATAAAGTGAAGTATGGCCGTTGTTATTGCTGCCATTCCAGAGGCAAAGCATGCACAGCTTTCAGCACCTTCAATTGCAGCTAATTTTTTTTCAACAAGCTCAACAGTAGGATTAGAGCATCGCGTGTACATATAGCTGCTTTCTTTGCTCGAGTCAAAGTTTAGGTGATCTTCTATTGAATCAAATACAAAAAGTGAGTTCATGAATAGTGGTGGCGTAACTGCATTGTGTAGTTTTTTTTCTTCACCAAAATGAGCACAAATATATTCTAAGTTATTGTCTTTCATAGCGGTATTTTATCTCAAGTTTTCTATAGCGTCAAGATACTTGCTTTTATAGCCGATACTATTAATATATGAAAAACATGGTAATCTTATATAATCCATCTCAAGATGGACACGAGCACAAGAAACTGTTTAACTCTAAGTCTGCAGTAGAATGTGCAAATGACTGGGCTAGATCAATTAACGCAAACTTAATTGAGAATATATTTTTCGATGATATTTCAGTAAATGGTTCAGCAAATTTAGTACTTTTTTTAGAAAAATTGAGTGCAGTACTTGAAAAAAATAGTACAGAGTATGCAATATTTGCATGGGCAGATTGTCCCTTTTTAAATAAAAATCTTACTGAAAAGCTTATTGAATATCATGAAACGTATAAAGCTGAGTACACATTTGCAGAAGGGTTTCCTTATGGGCTTGCACCAGAAATAATTCATTCTGGTACAGTCAAAATTCTTCTAAACTTAGCAAAAACAAAGGGCTTTGAGGATGCATCAATTGAAAGAGACTCGCTTTTTGCTGTTATAAAAACGGATATTAATTCATTTGAAATTGAAACATATATAGCGGACCATGACTGGCGTTACTTGCGTTTGCAATTATGCTGCTCAAATAAAAGAAACACACTTGCTTGTGAAAGACTATTTGATATAGCAGAAAATGAGCTACAAGATGCTCATGCACTGTCTTTTGCAGCTGAGAAATCATCTTCAGTTCAAAGAACGCTACCAGCCTTTTACAATGTTCAAATATTTTCTTCAACAAATATCCAAACAGTGTATGAGCCATCACTAGGTGACTTCACAATGGATATTGAAGCTTTTTCAAAACTAGTATCTAAAATTGAAAAATTTTCAGGCGATGCCATTATAAGCTTATCATTTTTAAGTGATCCACTTTATCATAGAAATTTCTTGCAGTTTGTGAAAGAAGTTCTTGCGCATAAGAATTTAAGTGTACTTATAGAAACAGATGGTATACAGCTAACAGAACAAATAATACAAGAAGTAAAAAGCCTCGTAGATGGCAATAATGTACGCTCAAATGGACAGAGATCTCTTAATTGGATTATACGCTTAGATGCAAATGATAGTGAAATGTATAATAAAGTGCATTTAAAACCTCTTGTATCAACTGATTTTGATAAAGCAGTAAATGCTGTTGAACTTTTAAAAGAACACTTTCCTCACTCAGTGTACCCACAGCTGGTTAGGATGAATTGTAACGAAGAACAATTAGAAGGTTTTTTTAGGAAGTGGACAAGTGATGCAACAGGCGAGTTAATTATACAAAAATTTGATAGCCTTTCTGGTCTTTTGGAAGATATGCGACCTGCAGACCTATCTCCAGCAAAAAGATATACCTGTTGGCACATTAAACGTGATATGAATATACTTGCAGATGGAACCGTTGTTCGATGTAAGGCGGCTGCATTTGCGCAAGACAAAGATGTAGCAGTGCTCGGCAATGCATTTGAAGAAGAACTCTCAACAGTTTGGGCAAGAGGTGATGTTAATTTAGTTAACCAACTACAAGGTAAATATACTGGTCAGTGCGGAGAAAGTGATGAATACTATACCTTTAATTTTTAACGAAAGAAACATAAAGCGAACTGTCCTTGGTGGAAAAAATGATATTAATTCAAACTTACATGTAGACTCAAAAATACCTTGTTCACTTGTCTTACTTAATAGAGGAAGTAATCACTACAGGCAGCAGAATATAAACTGTCTACTTAAAATTGGTTTCTCTGAGATTATTTCTGTTGAAAACTCAAGTTTAAGTTATAATTTAGAGGACTTTGCACATAGGCACCCACAAGTGAAGTTTGTTGTTCCACTAGAAAAATTTACAACGGGAGAAATGGTAAATATTGGTATTAGCGAAAGTAGCAGTGAAAATATATTAGTTATTTGGAATGATATACATATTACAACAAGTCTTATATCTTCCATTTTGTACGAAAAACTGATTAGCAAAGATTTTTTTTGTATTGCTCCACTTTTGCAGTCGTCTGCATTACAGACACTGCCAATAAAAATGGTTCCGGGTATTGACAGAACAGTGTTTGTAGTGACACCTACAATTCCAAGCAAAGATAAGGAACTTACAATCTATCCATTTGATTTTATGGGACTTTATAATAGACAGAAATTTATGCAGCTAGGTGGATATGATTATACTATTACAAACCCCTATTGGCAGAATCTAGACATGTCACTACGTGCCTGGCTATGGGGAGAAAAAATAAAAATTTCTACTCAACTTAAATTAAAATATGAAGAAGAAAGTCCCTCTGAAGATATTACTGCAGATTTTACACAATTACGATTTTATTTAAAGAACTGCGCCCCAATCCATAAACATGATTATGCGTACATACCAACTTCAAGGTTTTTTTCTTTTAACACAAAATATCCAGGAAATCCAATAGAGGCGTTAAAAGTATTCAATGATGCCAGAAAGTGGGTTTCAACAAATCGTTATAGGTTTAAAACTGATGTGAGCAGGCTCGTAAATGAATGGTTTAATAATGTAAATCTCGAACAAAGTGATGGTAGTGAATGACAATCATTGCGCTGCAGTGCCGTCTTGCCTCAACTCGACTTCCAAACAAAGCTATACGAACTCTTGGCGATATAGAAATCATTCGTTGGTCTTTAAGGACGCTTAAAACAGTTGTTGCAGATGAATACTGGGTAGCATGTGATGATGATTCATTTTCTGTTCTTTCCACGATTTCAAAAGAAGAAGGTTGGAATTGTTTTAAAGGTCCTTCTCATGACGTGCTTGAACGGTATTGTTTACTTGCAAAGAAAACAGGTGCAACCACTATACTTCGTGCAACAGCAGATAACCCATTTTTATTTGCTGATGCAGCTCAAGAAACTCTCGAGAAAATCAAAGAAAAATCATGTGACTACTTTTCATTCACTGGTCTTCCTCATGGTAGCGGTGTTGAGGCATTTTTATCTCAAGCATTATTCAAAGCAAGGGATATTACTAGTAAAGCATATGATCATGAGCATGTCGGTCCTGCACTCTACAATTACCCTGAAAAGTTTGATATAGTTTTTGAAGAAGCACCTCTAAAATGGACACATAAAGGTAATTCTACTTCGTATAGGACAACCATTGATACATACACAGATCTTAAAAAAGCTCAAAGAATACATTCCTATTTACAAGAAAATGGGTGCATCATGCCTTATTCTTCAACTGATATTTTTAAAGCCTTAGACTCAAAAGAAGTACAAAAGAATATTCTTTTTGTTCCGGCAGTAAAGAATGGGCGTGGCACAGGGCACATACGTAGAATTCTTCATGTTTCAAGTATGCTGAAAAAAAATTATTCGATTTTTTCAGATATTCTCTTAATCGATGAGGTGTCACAGGAATCAAAAGATCTCATAGAGCACTACATGCAATCACTTGAATTGAGTGAAGAAAATATAATATCAAAAATAGCTCCTGATGCTGACTACACGCTTATCATTACAGATGCATTTATGCTCAAAAAAGAACAGCTAAAACAACTCGTTCAAGTTGCACCTATAGTAGCTATTGATGAGGGTAGTAACAAAACAAAATATTTTGATTATAAAATAAATGTCATTCCACCTCCTAATGATTCTAATGATATAAATGTCTTTAAGCCTCAATTATTAGATTTGCCTGTACTAGAGAAAAAAAAGATTACATCAATTAAAAAGATACTTGTTAGTATAGGTGGAGAAGATCCATCTCATTTTACAAGCTGCACTATCTCGTCACTTAAAAGACTTTATTCAAAAACAGATGTATGCATCGATTCAACAAGTCATGGGGCAATTCCTAATTTAAAGCATGAAATAGGGAAGTATGACCTCGTAATTACTCATTATGGCCTTACAGCCTTTGAAGCTGCTAATGCTGGGTGTGCAGTTATCACAGTTGCAACAAGCTCAATTCATAAAAAGCTTTCGAGAAAATATGGGCTGGTTTGCATAGAAAAAAAAGATTGTACAGAAAAAAAACTCCAAAAAGTCTTAAGTAGTTTTGAGCCTCTTTTGCCTAGAAAACTACAGTCAATTGTTTGTACGCAACAACCAGAAACCCTTACAGATTATATTAACTCACTAGTGTATGCATCACCATATTCTTGCCCAGTATGCGGTAAATCGAAAAAAACAAATCCTGTCATTTTTAGAGATGTCATAAAAACAATTAGGAAGTGCTCTAGCTGTAGTTTACTTTATGTGTCATTTTGCCTAAACGAAGAAAAAGAGTATACAAAAGACTATTTTTTTGATGACTATAAAGCGCAGTATGGCAAAACATATTTAGAAGATTTTGATTTTATAAAAGAACAGGGAATGAGAAGAATTGAAAACATCACTGCTTTATCTAAGCCACTAGAAAAAGCGAGGCTTCTCGATGTTGGTTGTGCCTATGGACCATTTTTATCAGCAGCCTTTGATAAGGGGTTTGAGGTCTTTGGTATTGATATATCAGAAGATGCAGTAACATATGTATCTGAGCAGTTAAAGTTTTCAGCAACGGTAGCAGATTTTTCTTCTGCCTTTTCTATGCAAAGTGCCTTTGATTTAAACGCACCTGTAAATGGTCAGTTTGATGCAATCACTATGTGGTATGTAATTGAACATTTTGTAAACCTTGATGTGGTCTTTAAGAATGTATCAAAATGTCTTACACTAGGTGGTGTTTTTGCATTTAGTACACCAAATGCAAAAGGTGTAAGTAGGCGCGTAAATGAGGTAAAGTTTTTTAAACAAAGTCCCTTTGATCATATATCTTTGCTAGACGAAAAGAGCTTGCAAAAGATTGTAACCCGATATGGTTTTAAAGTAAAAAAAATTATTTCAACTGGAATTCATATTAATCGGTTCCCAACATTCTTACAAAAAACCTTAGGTTCAATGCTCATGCCGCTTGCAAAAATTATGCGTTTAGGCGATACTTTTGAAGTATACTGTATTAAAATTAAGGAAATCTCATGAAACATATTCTTATACTTGGTGCGGGATTTATGCAAGAGCCAGCAGTCGATTCAGCCCACGAGCTAGGTTATTCAGTAACAGTATTTGATGGAAACGATCGCGCATATTGTAAAAAGAAGTGTGAATCTTTTTTTGCTATTGATTTGAAAAATACGGATAAACTTGTAAAAAAAGCAAAAGAATTACACTCAGTGAATCCATTTTCAGCCGTGTTTACCGCAGGTACAGATTTTTCTTATGCTGTATCAAAAATAGCCAGTGCCTTATGTCTGCCATCACATAGTCTTGAAGCTGCAAAAAACGCAAGTGACAAAATAAGTATGAGAAAGTGCTTTGATAGAGCACAAGTGCCTTCACCCAAATTTATTGAAGTTACAAAAGAAACGGAATATAAAAATATTGTATCATTTTTAGACCGCATCATGTACCCAGTTGTAGTAAAACCCTGTGATAATATGGGTGCAAGAGGGTGTAGGCTTGTTAGAGCTGACAACGAACTACAGAGTGCTATAGATGATGCAATTGCACATTCAAAAACAGGAAGAGCAATTATTGAAGAGTATATGGATGGTCCTGAATTTTCAATTGATGCCCTTGTTTTTAATAGTGAAGTAACTATAACCGGCTTTGCAGATAGGCATATTTTTTATCCACCTTATTTTATAGAAATGGGACATTCTATTCCGACAAACATTGATTCAAAAAAGTACAATGAACTTGTAAAGACATTTGTAAAAGGAATCAAATCTCTCGGATTAACTCATGGTGCTGCAAAAGCAGATATCAAGTACACAAAGAAAGGACCGATGGTTGGCGAAATTGCAGCGAGACTTTCAGGAGGATATATGTCTGGTTGGACATTCCCCTATGCATCAGGTCTAAATCTTACTAAAGAAGCTTTAAACATTTCCTTAAATCGTGAGCCAAAAGAACTGCATAAAAATAGAGTACAGCTTTTTTCAGAATATGAAGGTTTCTGCGCAATATATGATTATCCATGCACAAGGCATTGTGTCGAAAGAGCATGGATATCTATACCTGGTACTATAGATTCTGTAATGTATCCAGAAAAAATAAATATGAATCAAGTGTACGGCCGTTTAAACAAAAATGATATAGCTGTATTCCCTGTGAATAATGTACAAAAAGCTGGTAATGTAATTTGCTGTGAAAAGGTACGCAAAGATGCTGAAAAAACTGCGAATTCTTATATAAAAAATATTGTAGTACATCTTAAAAAAGATGATAAATCTACAATTGATTTTTTGAACCAGCCTTTATCAACTACGTTTCCTCCTTCAGCTTTTATCTTACCTCAAGATATATATGACAAAATAAAAAGCAGCTCAGGTATTCCTGTAACAACTGCAGTTGAACTGCCAAATTTTTTAGTAAAGTATTCAAATACTAATGATTGGAACGGTCGTAGTTTACTAGAAACTTTAAAATGCGTAAATGATTTTATTAAAGAAAATGCTACCAGTGTCAAGGTTCATAATAACAAGATAGATATACCAAATTTTTGGACATGCTTAATTCGCGGTGGACTACAAGGTGCACTCTTTTATTTTTTATAAAAATATGATAGGATAGTGGGAAATGACACGTAAGCTAGTTTTCATTTGTATTGTAATATTCTTATTCTCAAATCTTGTTGCTCAAATTCCCACAGGATATTCGTCTTTACAAGATATTGCAACAAAAACACAGTCAGTTTTATACTGGGATAGTTTGAGCTCTAGTGGTATGTTTGAAAAAAATGGACATTTTTTAAACTTTGCTGTTGATAGCCCCCTTGTTATTTTTGATTACTCTAAAACCTCTGTAGTACCAATGCCTATAAGTTATAATGGCACAGCTTATGCAAATGATAAGTTTTTGCAAACAGTTACAGAGCTTTTTAATGAATTACCTCCAGAAATGAACTTTAGAGTAGGTGCCATAATTATAGATGCAGGGCATGGTGGAAAGGACCCCGGAGCAGTTGGAACGCATACAATTAATGGTGCAACAGTAACACAATATGAAAAGGATATAGCTCTCTATGTTGCACTTCAGCTTCATAGTCAATTGTCAAAAGTTTATACAGATAAAAAAATACTGTTAACTAGAGACAATGATACATTTTTAACGCTCGAAGAACGAACAGACATTGCAAATGAAGTTACACTCGATGATGATGAAGCAATACTGAATATTTCCATCCACGTAAACTCCGCTCTAAATAAAAATGCAACTGGGTTTGAAGTATGGTACTTAAGCCCTGGCTACAGACGCACCTTAATTAATGAGGAAGATGCCCGAGATGTAGAAGGCGAAGTTGCAACAATAATTAACTCTATGCTTGAAGAAGAATTTACCACTGAAAGTATTCTTATAGCAAAATATATTCATGACGGTATGGAGGCGCAAATTGGATCTATTAGTCCGTCACGTGGATTAAAGGAAGAGGAATGGTTTGTTGTACGAAATGCTAAAATGCCAAGCGTGCTTGTAGAGTTAGGATTTATTTCAAATGCAGGTGAAGCAGCACTATTATATGACAAGGAGTACTTGAATAAAACTACGCTTGGCATATATAATGGCGTAACAGCTTTTGTAACGCATTTCGAAGAGTCCAGGGGCTTTACGGGGTCGATACGCTAAAAGGTACATTATTATGAACACTAACGAAATTAAAAACATTAAAAATATTAAAGCTAGAATACTGCTTATAGGAGCAGTGCTATTGGTTATTTCACTTATCTTTTATTTAATATTTAATTCAGGAAAAAGAGCAGTATTACTATTTGAGTCCATGGATAATTCAGGTCTTTACAGTGAATATAGGTATATTCCAAGGGGAACGGTTCAAGGTGATGTGCATTACTTTGTAGACGAGCTTTTACTTGGTCCAACCTCCAACCGCTATAAACCCTTATTTGCTCACGGAACTAAAGCCTTGTCTTGTTTTTTAACTGAGGAAAATATATTATACATAAATTTAAACGAAAATGCACTTTTTTCTGGAAATTCATCCTCTGAAACAGTAAAAGCATGCGAATTATTAAAAATAAATGTACTCAAAAACTACAAGCATGTCGATAATATAAGAGTATTCATAATGGGAAATTTGGTTGCAGAAATGTAGCAAATTATGCTTTTTTATTAAAAAAAGCATTGACAAAATGTAACATTGATTGTAAGCTATAACATATGAATATCAACGAAATTATTACTACCATTAAAAAGGAGTTTAAAATGAAGAAGTACTTATTTTTTGTGCTGGTCTTACTTCTAGTTGCAGGGAGCTTCACCTTTGGTGAAAAAGCAACGATCATAGACTTTGCAGACCTTGAGCCAGATATCGTTGCTGGTGAAGATGGAAATCCAACCGTTCACTCAAGAACAGCTATGGATTTTTCTGATATTTCATCAATTAATTTTGATGAAACCCAAAAAGCGTTGATGAGATCATCTCTCGCGTTGCCTGATTGGGAAGTGCACTTAAATGCATCTGCTCAAACTACAACTAATATGAGAAACTCAATTGTTAAACCTGCACCAAACGTTTCAGGACCATATCAAGGGTTAAACGTAATGGGTGTTAGAATTCTTTTCCCAACTGCGCCTGTAAATGCAAATGCAACTATTCAACCAGCATTTGATATTCCAGCTTTTGAACCAATGGCTGATATTGATGAAAATGGGCAAGTTATCCCTGGATCAGAACAAGCAGGTGTTTACAGATTTAGAAAACAAGCTGAAGATTTAAGTGGCTATGGTGTTCTAGAGAATGTTGGTACAATTAAATCAATTTCATTAACTACTTTAGGTAATCAATATCCACATGCAGTATATGTTCTACTTAGTGATAACGATGGTATTCAAAGAAGATACTACATGGGTACATTAAACTTTGATGGTTGGAAAAACCTTATTTGGAATAACCCAGATTATGTAACAGATATTAGAAACCGCGAAATTCGTGTTTATCCTATTTACCCAAGAGGACTTCCTTTTGTTAAGTTTGAAGGTCTTTTAGTAACCCGCGATGGTTCACACGAAGGTGGAAACTTTATAGGTTACTTCAAACAAGTTGATGTTATTTATGATAGAGCAGTAGCTGTAACAGAAAGAGACATCATGGATGAAGATCTATGGGGAATTATCACTGATCAAGAAGAAAGAAGACAAGCTTTAGAAGTAAGTCGTTTCGGTAACGTACAAGTTAACCGCTTCATTGAAGAAAGCAACCTTGCACGTGAAGAAGCTTTTTCAGTTGAAGTTACTGGTAACAACCAAGCAGCTGAATAATTAAGCTAACTCTTAATGGAAAATACCTTCGCCTGATGCGAAGGTATTTTTTTTGTTGCAGTATTTATTAATGCGTGTTATAATTACGTATGGCTGCTAAAAAGAATGATACACTGAAATCGAAGGAATTGCTTCGATCACTCCATGAAGAACATGAGCCTCATTTAAGAAACCTACTTGCTGCTCTTGAAACAGATATTAAATCAAAATTAAAATTACTTTCAATGCCCTCATATAAGTCTCGTGTTAAGGACTTTACCAGTTATTATCGAAAGCTTCGAAAAACAAATAGTTTATTACAAGAATCAAATGATTTTTTATTATTAACGGATTTAATAGGAATACGTATTATTTGTCCCTTCTTAGAGGATATTGACATTATAGAAAATCAGCTAGTTAAATTATATGATGTTGTAGAAATTGAAAAGAAAGGTGCAGAGAGGTCATTTAGCGAGTTTGGATATGAATCTACACATATGTTAATTGCGGTACCGTCTGAAATAATTAATAACGATTACTGTATGAAACACAAGGTAGATTACCCTAAAGGGCTTGTATGCGAAGTACAAATCAGGACCGTTTTACAAGATGCTTGGGCTGAAGTTGAACATGAACTTGTGTATAAAGCTGACTTTAATCCATTTGATTTACCGATGAGAAGAAAACTGTATTCAATGAATGCAACATTAAATTTGGCTGAAATAATTTTTCAGGAAATTAGAGACTATCAAAACAAACTAAATGTAGAATTAGATCAAAGACGTATCGACTTTTATGAACAAGCTGATGTTCTATCTATGAGCAAAATAGATGCAGATAGCATTATGAATGAAAACTTTTCACCCAAAAATAATTTTAGTTCAGGGTCTCCTTTTGTTAAAGGTACAATTGATGACATGGTCCTTGATGCATTGCAAGCGCATAATATGGGAAATTTAGATAAGGCTATTGCTATATATACAAAAATTATTGATTCGAACCCAGTTCCAAATAATATTATATTGTCTGTAATTCATAAACATAGAGGTATGGCATATTTTTCTCAAAGTGAATATAAAAAAGCAAAAGATGACTTTGTAGCAAGTTCTACACATGATCAGAATAATTTTAGAGCCTACTATTACTGTGGGATAGTATGTAGTGTGTTAAACGAAGAAAAAGAGGCATTAAGCTTTTTTGATAAATCACTTGATTTAAATAGATATCAAGCACATGTTCATTTTAGAAAGGCGCTGTCATTGTATAATATGAACTTATTTGAATTATCACGTGAAAGTTTGAATGATGCTTTGCAACATGGATTAGTTGAAGAAGAATCTACAAAGCTAAATCAGCTATTAGAAGCAAAACTAACATAATAGCATATTCTTGACTTTTTTTTGTATTTTTACTAATATTAAAATTGTTAAATATATATAAATTTATTGGAGCAGATATGGGAAAGACATTAGTACAAAAGGTATTTGATAGTCATTGTGTTGAAAAACCTTATGAAGGGACGTGGGTACTGCGACTCGATAGAGTTTTTTGTCACGAGATAACAACTCCTACAGCAATTGCTGATCTTGTAGAAAAAGGCTTAGATAGGGTATTTGACCCTACAAAAATTAAGGCAGTAATAGACCATGTTACCCCAGCAAAAGATTCGAAAACTGCAGAACAAGGTAAAATGCTAAGAGATTGGGCTAAAAGAAATAAGATAGAAGATTTTTTTGATGTTGGGCACAATGGTGTGTGCCATGCAATTTTTCCAGAAAAAGGTTTTGTTCGCCCAGGCTTTACAATGATAATGGGTGATAGCCATACGTGTACACACGGTGCTTTTGGTGCTTTTGCTGCAGGTGTCGGCACTACAGATTTAGAGGTGGGCATTTTAAAAGGTGTGTGTTCTTTTAAAGAACCAAAAACTATAAAGTTTGAACTTCTTGGCGAACTTAAGAAAGGCGTTTTTGCCAAAGATGTTATTCTTCATATTATATCTCAAATTGGTGTCAACGGTGCTACTAACCGTATTATGGAATTTGT
>CAYJLT010000033.1:0-17363 GCA_964371295.1 uncultured Treponemataceae bacterium | reverse complement strand
TTGCAAAACATAACAATATACACAGATGGTGCGTGTTCTGGAAATCCTGGCCCTGGTGGGTGGGGATGTGTAATTATTGCAGATGGAACTGAAATACCTTTGAGTGCTGGAGAAAAACTTACCACCAATAACCGTATGGAATTACTTGCAGTAATAGAAGGCTTAAAGCATATTTCGATGAGGCAAGATTTATCCCAAAGAGCTATAACTATTGTTACCGACAGTCAATATGTAAAAAATGGTATAACAGAATGGATAATAAACTGGAAAAAAAACGGTTGGAAAACTGCCGCAAAAAAACCAGTAAAAAATCAAGACTTATGGATTGATTTGGATGAACTTGTTTCAAAGTTTTCAATTGAATGGCAATGGGTTAGAGGACACAGTGGTGACAAGTATAATGAAATGTGTGATAAACTTGCCGTTGAAGCAAGCAAAAGTTTTTAGTCTATAACGCTTTTATCTAAAATATCGATAATTTCTGCTTCTGAGAACATGCCAATGTTTATTAGATCAACACATTGTTCACTAACGGTTTTATCAAAGAAAAGAACATCATCTGTTGCAATGGTTACATTACAGCCTGCATCATACAAGACTTTTATAGGATGTGCTTCTAAGCTTTTCACTGCAGAAAGCATAACATTACTTTGCGGGCAAACATTAAGCCGTGTTTTTCTATCTGCTAAAAACTTCATAACAGATTTATCTTGGGCGGCTCCTATGCCGTGTTGAATTTCTTGTAAGTCAAAATACTCAACAGCATCTTTGACAGATTTTGCATCGGAAAACTCACCTGCATGGGCCTTTGTTTTAAGTCCATTTTTTTCTGCAAGCTTAAATAAGGGTTTAAACTTTTCAAGACCATCGAGTACTTCTGGTCCATATAAATCTATGCTTTTAAAAACTCCGCTTTCAATACATGCAGGCGCCCATTTCTCTATAGAAGCAAAATCAAATGTTTTTCCCATGCCAAGTTCAGGGCGAAAATCTATTTTGTCTTTAAACTTAAGTTGAATTGCGTGTACAGCTTCTATAAATTTATCTATGCTCCCATAGTGGTGCACAAAGCCTATGTCTGCACTCCCTTCAAGTATTGTAACTCCATCCTCAATTGCTGTTTCTACTGCCATGGTAATAAGATCTTCAACATCTTTTGCACTGGCGCTTCGGGGTCGTGTATATTTTTCTAAAATTTCATGCATTTCATCTAAGCCAGTGAGCTTTCTTGGGAAGTTAGGAATAGAAAATCCTGCCCACGGAACATACTTATCATATCGCATCCCTAAATTAAGGTGGTTATGAGCATCTTTTTTTTGATGAGATAAAAAATCTCCATTTTTTGCCATTACAGTTCTCCATTTCTCCATAGAGTATGTTATAGTTAATAATCGGCAAAAAACACCCTTTTCAGTATATTTTTTTACTAAAATTTCAGTTTTTTTCAAAAAATATGTACTTTTACAAAAATATACACTTGTCAATTGATGTGTTTGGTATTACATTTAAAGTAGATGTTTGTAAAGCTGTAATAGTAGCAATGATGATTGTATCATTGTTGTAGATGCCAAAGCAGCGTTTTATAGGAGAACGTATATGACAGAAAAAAAACCAATTACTGTAGCATTTTTTGATGCAAAGCCTTATGACATAGACTTTTTTTCAAAAAAAAATCGTGAGTATATGTATGATATAGATTTTTTAGAGCCGCACTTGAATGCAAAAACGGCGATGCTCGCAAAAGGGGCAGATGTTGTTTGCGCATTTGTAAATGATAAGCTTGATAAAAAAACAATTGATACTCTGTATGAATTAGGTGTAAAGCTTATTGCTATGAGATGTGCTGGTTTTAATAATGTTGATTTAAATGCTGCACAAGGAAAGATTCCTATTGTTCGTGTTCCAGCATATTCACCACATTCAGTTGCAGAATATTCTGCTGCTCTTTTGTTTTCGTTAACACGGAAAATACCTATTGCATTTAATAGAACGCGAGATGGAAACTTTCAACTTCAGGGGCTTACAGGCAGGGACTTATTTGGTCGAACTTGTGGGGTAATAGGAACGGGTAAAATAGGAAAACTTATGGCCCAAATTATGAAGGGCTGTGGAATGAAGGTTTTAGCCTATGATGCATACAAAGATGAAGATTGGGCAAAAGAATATGGTGTTGAATATACAAGCCTTGAAAAACTTTTTAAAATGAGTGATGTTGTAAGTCTTCATTGCCCACTCACAAAAGAAACGCGGCATATTATTAATGAATCATCTTTGAATCTTATGAAAAATGATGCCGTTATTATTAATACTGGGCGTGGTGCTCTTATTGACACAAAGGCCCTCATTGAAGCTCTAAAAGATAAAAAACTTGGAGGGGCAGCCTTAGATGTGTATGAAGAAGAAGATGCATACTTCTTTGAAGACTGGTCTACAACCGTAATACAAGATGATGTGCTAGCAAGATTGCTTTTTATGCCAAATGTTATTGTGTCAAGTCACCAAGCTTTTTTAACCGAAGAAGCACTCACAGCTATTGCACAGGTAACACTGGGTAATATAAAATCATTTGAAAATGGCGAAGATCTCTTAAATGAGGTAGGTAAATCTTGATATCACATCAACTCTTCACTTGCGATAATGTACATACTTTGCTATAATTTATGGCAGGGAATTTCTAAAAAACCAAAATAAAACACAAAAATGATTGTTGGTTGTAGTATATTTTTTTATCATGCATATAGTTGTATAGTTGCATTTTAATAAAAATCTGCGTTCATCTGCGTCATTCTTGCGGATAACCGTAGTAAATAGAGATGCCTAATAAGGAATAATGATGATTCAAAAGGGAAGTATTGTACTATACAAAAATCAAGCAGCTCTTGTAACGGAAGTGGGCGAAAAGTACTCAATTAGTTTTTCGGGAGGAAGTCAGTCTGTTCGTGAAAAAGATATTGCTCTTTTGCATGAGGGACCAATAGCATCTTTTTCTTCTATAGAAAACGGCGATATTACACTGCTAGAGAACACCTTGCTTGAAGCTTGGGAGCTTTTGCAAGGTGAAGATGACTCTTCTTTTAGTTTATCTCAGATAGCAGAACTATCTCTCGGTGACTTTCCTCCACAAAAAGCGTGGACTCTTTACTCAGCTTTAACGCATCACTCACGCTTTAATCCTTTACCTATTCAAAGCCCTCTTGAGCCTACATTTTCACTTCGAAGCGAAGAAGAAGCTTTGGCTATTGTAGCAAAAGAACAAGAAAAAGGAAAAGAGCAAGAAATAAGAGATGCTTTTATAAAAAGGCTAAAACAAAAAGAGCTAAACCTTCCAGAAGATGGTATTTTTATGGGAGAAGTTGAGTCACTCGCGCTTGGTAAAACTACAACATCTAAGGCAATGAAAGACGCAGGCTATTCATGCTCACCCGAAAAAGCCCATAAGCTTTTATTGGATACGGGGGTGTGGAATTATGCTAGAAATCCTCATCCGTCTAGATTTAATCTTTCAAAATATTCTGCAAGTGAGCATTTAAGCCATCCTCCAATAGAAGACAGGGTAACGGTTGAGCATGTAGCATATGCAATAGATAATGCTTGGTCAACTGATCCAGATGACGCAATAGCCTTTGATGGCACCTATCTATGGGTGCATGTTGCAGATCCCGCTAGCACAGTTATTCCCGACTCTGCAATCGACATAGCAGCTCGAGGGCGTGGAGCAACATTGTATTTGCCTGAAGGGGCCTCTCGCATGCTAGCAGAAGAGTCTTTAACAGATTATGCGCTTGGGCTTGCAGAAGAGCTTACCCCTCCTCAATTATCGAGAGCACTCTCATTTAAAATTATGTTGAACGAAGATGCTTCGATTGCTGAAACAAAAGTATTAAAAACCTTTGTAAAAGTTGAACGACTTACCTATGAAAAGGCAGATGAGCTACAAAGCGAAAGTTATCTTGTCACATTGTTTGAAATTGCACGCAAAAACATAGAAAAACGACACGAACATAAGGCTGTTTTTATTGATCTTCCAGAAGTTCATCTTAGGGTGAGTCGAACAGGTGAAGATGTTGATGTAAGTATTGAGCCAGTGATACAAACAAAATCTTCAGAGGTTGTACGTGAATGTATGCTCTTGGCAGGGGAAGCAGCTGCAAACTTTGCTTTTAAGCACAATATTTCCTTCCCCTATGTTTCGCAAGAAACGCCAGACTTGCCAAAAGAACTGCCAAGTGGTCTTGCAGGCCAATATAAGTTGAGACGCTCTATGAAGAGGCGTTCTGTTGGAATAACACCACGTGGGCATGCAGGTTTGGGTATTTTAATGTACTCACAAGTTACAAGCCCACTTAGACGCTATAGCGATTTGGTTTCGCATCAGCAATTACGTGCCTTTATTGATGGCAGGGAACTTTTAGATAAAGACGAAATGCTCGAGCGTATTAGCGCAGGCGATGCTGCAAGCTCTGCAACGGTAAAAGCCGAAAGAAAAAGCACCCTTCACTGGACGCTTGTATATTTGGCAAAAAACCCTAATTGGGAAGGCGAGGGGATAGTTGTTGAGCTAAAAGATAAACAAGCCACTATTCTTATTCCATCAATTGCACAAGAGGCAACAATTGGAATAGGGCCAAACACAGAATTGAATGATACAATAAGAGTTAAGGCAATGGATATAAATATACCGGAGCTAACGGTGAAGTACATACAAGTATAACTTTTCTGCCTTGACAACATTACGGACATTGATTACTATTGATGTAGGAGAGTAAGGTGAAATACACAATTATTGCAATAGTAGTTTTTCTTTTTTCAATGGACGCATTTGCACAGACCAGTTTACAAACAATGGCAAAAATCGAGATTTTAGTTGAAAATGATTTAAAAGGAAATGAAGATCGAATTAGGCAAGAAGCACAAACTCTCACAAATGTAGAAAACAATCTTTTATATACAAGTCTTTCGTATGCTGCTGAAGATACGATTCTTCCGTTCACTTTAAATACAATACTAGGATTTGGTATTGGCTCCTTTGTTCAAGGAGACATACTTGGTGGAGGCATTGGGTTAGCATTGGATTTAGTATCTTTAGGAATAGGGGGCACCGGTGCTGCACTTTTTTTTGTGAGCGGAGTTACTTTTGTGCCACGACTTCTTAGCGATATTTCCGGGCAGGCTACCCCTACGCTGGATGAAGCCGAACATTTTGGAAGGATAGGAGTTTCTCTTATAATTACATATGCAGTAATGTATGGTGGCTCAAGAATTTTTCAAATGGTTCGTCCATGGACATATGCTTCCTCATATAATAATGATTTAAAAGATGTTCTAGGGATAAACGAAATAGGTTTGAGCATAGTACCGTCATATAATTTGAATTCGAGCAGTCCAGAAATTGTTGCTACTGTTGCAATTAAGCTGTAGGAACCTCATCTTCACTATTTCTCTGAAGCTTTCTAAGTGATTGGATTGTGTACCACAGGGCAACAATAGCTGCAATCCAGTTTATTGCGGCAATTCCCACAAAAATACCGCGGGCTTTTAAGCCGAATACTGCACTAAGTACGTAAAACACAATTGCTGGTAGGAGTAATTGCCGAGAAAAGCCAATCCACATAACAAATTTCGGTTTTTTTATTGCTTGCAATACTGAATTGCAGGCAGGGAGAAGTATATAGCAATAATAGGCTAAAACTTCTAAGCGTAAATAGAAAACCGTGTAATCAATAATTATTTGATCTTTACTGAATAGGCTTGCAAGTTGCTTTGTAAATGGAAGTAAAGCGACGGCAGTGATCAAAAAACTTACGCCACCGATTATGAGGCCAAATTTAAAAGCTTTTTTTATTCTATCAATTTTTTTTGCACCATAGTTTTGACCAACAATAGAAAGAAGAGAAACAGATATGCCCATTGCAGGAAGTAAAAATATCTGTTCAATTCTTATACCTACACCATAAGCTGCAATTGCATCTGCATTTGAATATGTATTAAGAAAATAGTTTATAACATACATTCCTATAGCAACTGACATAGAGTTTAATATTGCAGGAAACGCTTGCTGTAAAATATCTTTTATTATTTTGTTATTTGGTCTAAAAAATTGTTTTAGGTTTTTTCGAATCACCGAAAAAATACCTAGTCCATTTTCGATTTCAATTTTTGAAATTTGTCGAAGAAGATAAAAGAACGCCATCACTTGTACTAGCACCGTTGCAAGTGCAATACCGCTAATTCCCATTGGTGGTATAATCCAAAAGCCATATAAAAAAAGTGGGTCTAGAACTAAGTTTATAAAAAAACCAGCTATTAAAACATTTCTATAGCTTTTAGTGTCACCCCGTGCATTTAGCATGCTATTAAGTGTGTTGTTTAATATAAAAAAGGGCACTCCACTTAATATTGTTTTCATATAGCCTGCTGCCATATCAAGTGATTCACCACTAGCACCCATTAGTTTAAATAGTGGTACCACATAGAGGTTTCTAAAAGAAAAGAGCACAATCGAAAGTATCGCTGCTAATAGTAGCGATTGCGTAAAGTATAATACAACATCATTACTTTTTTTTGCGCCTATTGCATTAGAAATGAGTACTACAGATGCAGTTCCAATCCCCATGCCTAATGCGAGTATAGAAAAAAAAGCAGGAAAAGAAAGGGAAAGTCCTGCAAGGGCACTACTAGATATTTTTCCCCCATACCATGTGTCGGTAATATTGTATAAGGTATTAAAAATGAAACCGAGGCTTGCTGGAACCCCAATTCTTAAAAAGAGGCTAGGGATAGAACCTTGTGTAAGGTCTGAATTTGATACTTTGCTCATACTTTATTGTTATGCAAGTATGAACAAATGTCAAGAGAATATTTCTTTAGTTAGCTGTGTTTATTTGCTATGTATTTTTGTTCAAAATCGCTTATTGGAAGAGGCTTGTCAAATAGGTAGCCTTGGCCTTTTCCAAAGTTCATTTTTTTTAAGAGGTCGCATTGCTCTTGTGTTTCTATTCCCTCTGCAACTGAAGTTTTAACATGCAAAGAGTTACAAACATCGATAGAATAACCAACTAACGCTTGTGTTCTTTCATTTGTTGTAATTGAATCAATTAAGCTTTTATCAATTTTTACTTCATCAAATTCTGTATCAATAAAAAGAGAAAGGTTTGAATACCCTGATCCAAAATCGTCAAGCGATAAAATAAAGCCTGCTTTAGAAAATTCTGTTGTTATGGTTGTTAAAAAATTAATATCAAGTAATTGAATGCTTTCTGTAATTTCTATAACAATTTTATCAGGAGTAATTCCTCTCTCATGGCATATGTTTAAAAAGTCGCTTACAATATTTTCTTGTTGCAGTGTTATGCGTGATAGATTAACGGCAATAGTGAAGTTTTTGTAGAATGGTGTTTCCTTCCAGCTGCTTAGCAGTTTGCACACTTGTGAAAATACATGCTTGTCAAGATACTGGATAATGTTTTCTTTTTCATAAAAAGGAATAAAAAAGAAGGGGCTTTCAATTTTACCGTTTTCATTTGTTTTACGAACTAAAGCTTCAGCGCTTGCAATACGCATTGTCCTTAAATCTAGCTGAGGTTGTAAATAAACTTGAAACATTCCTTTTTCAATTTCAGAGATAATATTTGTGACAAGAAGTGTTCTATAATTTTGATTGATCTTATTACTTGTATAATACTGCTTTTCCATATACATAAGGCCATCTGCTTGTTCGACTTGCTCTGCAACACTTAATACCTTACCATTCCACAATGACCCAATTGAAACAATTAAGTCCTCTACGCCAGATGCTTTATTGCGCAATTCTTGTACTGCAGTGTCAAATAGTGCTTGCCTGAAGTCTTCTTGAAGGACAATAAACTCATCACCATCAATTTTAAAAACGTTTTCTCCAAACAAGGTGGTTAGAATATTTGCTAGGGTGATTATAAGATTATCTCCATATTTGTATCCCTTGCTTTCGTTTACATGTTTTAAACCGTTGATATTTACATAAATAACCCCAAGTGTTTTTGGTGGAAAAACCTCGTAATGCTCCAGTTTTTTATTATAACTATGTCTATTTGCAATTCCAGTAAGTGAATCTATGTAACTAAGATTGTTTAGCTGTTCAATAAGTTGTGTTTTATCAAAAAAATCTTCTACAAATTTTGCAACTGCTTTAATTAACTCGGTGCTTATCTCTTTTCGGGCACTATTGTCTAAGCCTATAAACCCCATGAAACTGTTATCTTTATGGCGCAGTGGGATTACCACAAGCGAAGTAATCCCTTGTGGCTCAAGCGTTTTATATTGCTCTGAGTTTTTATCTACATCTTTTTCAAGGTCAGCAATAGAAAATTCGCCAACCTTATCAAAAGCTTCAAACCAATCAGAGGCATGCTCTAATGGAACATTTTTAAGGTTATGTATTTGCGGTTCAATGCCCTCTTTACACCACTCATGAGTGTTTGACATGGTAGACTTATCACTATTTATGGTAAATACATAGCCCCTTTCTGCACCGTAATGGGTTGCAAGAATTTTCAATAGCTTTCCAATCGAATCATGTGGAGAGTCATCTGTGTGGAGGGTTTCAATGCATGCATTAAGAGCCTTTTCATGATTTATTTTTAACCTAAGTTCTGTAATATCAGTAGCTATTTCCATGCGGAGTTTTTTACCTTCCACGTCAATGATAATGTCTTTGAGGGAATAGTAGTTATTAAGCACTTCGTTGTGTATTTCCCAAGTGTAAAAATCATTCTCGTTTATAATATGATTTGTACAAAATTCGCATGGGGATGTTTTCCCCTGCAAAAGTTCATAGCACTTTTTGTTTTGCCACTGATCATCATTCGGACAGTTAAATGCATTTCGTGCAGCTTTGTTGAGGTATTTTAGCTCATATGTTTCCATGTCAGAAATGTATATGATGCTATTTAAATCATCGGCAGCTTTAGCTGCATATTTTTGGTAGTCCATGTAATCCTGTCCATCTACTTTTTGTTATACTATCATAGTACCATAGCAAATATGTGTTGTCAATGTTCATATTCTTATACAAGGGCTCAGCAAAAGTATGACGACCTACATTGACCAGATACTGGCATCTATGCTATACTTTACAAAATTTGGTAGCGAGGTCGTAAAAGAATGAATATGAAAGTACAACGATTTTTTTATATTTTAGCTGTTTTAGCAGTAATAATTTGCTCTGTGGCTTGTGAAAACCTATGGAATGTTAATAAAACGGCGAGCATATCCTTTGATGTAAAGAGCCTTGATGGCTTCCTTGCTAAGCAAGATTCTCTTGGGCTTAACAATGCTCGCTCTGGAGCATTCGCAACGGTGACTATTGATATTGTACATACAGTAACAGATTCTGTTTTTATAAGCAAAACTGTTCCGTATAATGGTGGCGATATAATAGTCTTTGAAGAACTCCCCATAGTTGGGAAAACGGTATATGCACGGCTATCACTAATTTCTGACGATGGACACTTTATTGGTGTTTCGCAGAGTGCGCAAATGGTGGCTGGAAAAAACTATTTACTTGTTGAAAATCTTACCTGGGTTGAAGAAGATGATGATGGTAGTGATGATGATACAGACATCCCAGATGGAGAAGAGGTGTATTTAGACCCTTCTGCTTCTGTTGATGGAGATGGGAGTGAAGGCTCTCCTTTTAGTACGCTAGAAGCCGCTATTAATGAGCTAAATACTGATGGTTCAGTGGATGGAGATACAATTCTTGTAAAGTCACAAGTAAAAATGATTGCTTCCGATTATACGACATTAAATAACAAGCCTGGACTAATACTAAAACGAGCTGTTGGAAATACAGGAGCTATGTTACTTGTTGACACAGATATTGCTTTAAATTTTAACGGTATTACTATTGATGGAAATGGGATTGAAGCAACTTCAAATTTGGTTAGAATAACTGATGGCGATGTTTTTATTGGCTCAGGTAGTGTTGTTAAGAATGGTATATCAAATAATGCAGGTGCCGCAATTGGGGTTTCTGGCACTGGTAATGTAATTCTTGATGGTGGGATTATTCAAAATAATAGTGCAAGTGGAAAAGGTGCAATAAGTGTAAGTGGTTCAGCAACGTTTACAATGAATTCGGGAAGTATAATAAATAATGTGTATAATACGACGGGGGGGCAAACAGAGCGAGGCGGAGGAGTTTCTGTAACTGGCGGAACCTTTAATTTGAAAGGTGGATCAATTACTAATAATACTTCTGAGGGAGCTGCAGGAGGCATCACATTATCCGATTCTGGGAGGCTAGTATTGTTTGGAATAGACCCAATATTTGTTGAAAATAATACAAAGAATATTGTTTTCGATATTGTTAGTTCTCCAATCAGTATAAATAATGACTTTGAAAACAATAACGGAATTTTACAAAGTGGTAGCAGAATAGGTTTAGACCCTCTTGCTGTTGCCTCCGATGATAATCTAGTGAATACAAATAAAGCGAATAATAATAAGAATTTTTTCTTTGTAGGTAGTGGAAACCTTGGAGAAAACTTAACTTGGGGTGCAGCTGAAATAATATATGAATAGATTATATGATGTAATCCTATAAACAAAAAAAACACGCTAGATATACTCTTGCGTGTTTTTTATACTATTCTGTCATTATGCTAAAGGGGTTTTAAAAGGAAAGCTTCCCTTTGCACATGCTTTACCGCTTAACACATCCAAAAGAGCCAATTGACTTATTCTCTCATAACCATAGCTCATAAAAGCTGTTTGTATTTCAGATAGCCACACATCATAGGGGTTTCTTAATGCAACTACTATGTGATTTTTTGTTTTTTTGCAAAGTTGTACCAGTAATTTTTTTTGGTTTGGATGCATAAGAGCGTCCTCGGTGAATATCAGAATTTTTGCATTTTCTTGAACAGTACTTGTTAGCTCCTCTACCATCGCATCCTCTAAGTCTACTGGAAAAGCATAAAAAGGAATATTGAGTTTTTCTGCAAGGGTGCGTGCAATAAATGGAGGCTCATTTTCTTCAGGGCCCTCTTCTGCTTCAACAGGACGAGTGAGAATAGCAGAGTATATGGCATCAAGATTTTGTAAGTAGTCAACTGCTTCCGGTGTAGACTTTTCGCCGTCAATTACTTTTTTTGCAATGCCCTTTAGTGTAATGTCGTGCATAAGGCTAGTGTGTTCTTTTGAGCCGACCGTTTCAAGGGGCAATGTTTTTTGTGTTTCTGCCTTTTCTAATATTCCCCTTTGAGCATAGTCCATAAAAGCATTCACCCGTTTATAAGATTCTTCTAAACGTACTTGTAGGTGCGAAGAGTCCTTTAGTGATGCAAAAGCACCTTTGAATACTTCCATTTGTTCTTTTGAATCATGGCAAAATGACAAATAATCCATTCCTGCGTCTAAGGCTTTTATGGCGGCATCTACTGGTGTAACGGTATTGGTAACCCCTCCCATAGTAAGCGCATCGGCAACAAAAAGTCCTTGAAAGCCCAATTCTTTTCGGGCAAAGTCTGTAAGTACTTCTTTTGAAAGGCTAGCAGGCTCTTTGATTGTTTGAAGAGCCGAATAAAAAGCATGTGATGGCATAATGGCATCTGCTTTCATTTCTATGTATGGACGTAATTCTTCTAAAAATAATTCTTGTTTAGATACATGCACTTCGGGGCGCTCTAGGTGAGGGTCAACATTTACCCTGCCTAGTCCTGGAAAGTGTTTTATGCATGAACATACACCACTTTTTTGTAAGCCTTCTATAAATGCATTTGCATATGCCATAACTTGCTCCGGGGTGTCTCCATAGCTTCGAACTCCAATACCGGGATTTAATGGCAAACTGTTTACATCTACTACAGGGGCAAGATTCCAGTTTATGCCCAGTGTTCTAAGTTCAGAGCCTAATACATGTCCAATTATTTTGGCATTATTTGGGTCTCCTGTTGCAGCTGTTGCCAAGGCTCCTGGTGCAACTGCAAAGCCCTTTCGAAGGCGGCTCACAATACCACCTTCTTGGTCTATGCAAAAAACAGGTTCAAATCCTAAGAACTGATTTATGTCATCTACATAACGTCGTACTTGCTCGGGAGATTCAACATTTCGGGCAAAGAGAATAATTGAGCCAGGACGAATGGTTTCTAAAACCTGCTTTGTTTCATCATCTAAATAGGGTGTTGGAAGGCCTATAAAAAAAAGGCGACCAAGTTTTTCTTGTAAAGAGAGATTTGTGTGTGTCATAATTTATCCTTTTACTGAACCGAGAGTTATGCCTTTTACAAAATATTTTTGTAAAAATGGGTAGAGTATAATTATTGGAAGTGTTGATACAATAATAACTGCAGCCTTTATTGAAATTGCTATAGTTGACCTATCTGCTGAACCTGCGCCGTCTCCAACTACAGCTGTTCCATTAACAATGTTGCGCAAAAACAACATAACGGGAAATTGGTCGGTGTTTAGATAAATTAAACCGTTAAACCAATCGTTCCAAAAGAATACTGCAATATATAAACCGATTGTTGCAATTGCCGCAGTTGAAAGCGGTAATAAAATCATTGTTAAAATCCTAAAATACCCTAATCCGTCAATTAAAGCTGCATCCTCTATTTCACTTGGGAAGGCTCTAAAAAAATTAATAAGAATGATTAAATTAAATTGATTTATTGCAAAGGGTATAAGCATCGCAAAAACGGTGCCTGTTAAGTGTAAGGAAGAAATAAGCAAGTAGTTTGGAATAAGTCCCCCTACAAAATACATAGAAAAAATAACCAGTTTCATTACGAGCTTTTGGCCACGCAAAAACGACTTTGATAAAGGATAGGCAAATAATACTGTTAAGCATAACGAGATTGCCGTTCCAACTACTGTATAAAAAATAGTGTATCCATAAGCCCTAAAAAAATTGGGGTAGTTAAAAATCTCTTTGTATGCTTCTAGGTTAAAACCAACAGGATAAAATGAAACTTTGTTATTAATTATTGCAGCTGGGTCAGAAAAGGATAGCGAAATAATATATATAAATGGACCTACGCACATAATCAGTACTAAAACCATTATAACAATCGTAATTATGTCAAGAAACGAACGTTCTTTCATTTTTTTCTCCTCGAAATCGGTATATCATGCAAATATTTCGTTTTTGCAGAGTTAATACAGGCTTTCCCCTGTCGTTTTTTTACTAATAAAATTGGCAGATATAATTAACGTCGCACCTATTATCGCGCTAAAAAGATCAATTGCCGTTGCATATGAGTAGTTTTGGTTTGCAAGTCCTGTTCTATACACAAGGGTTGCAATAATATCACTTACCTCTGAGTTGTTAGGCGTGTACAGCAAAAGTACTTTTTCAAATCCTAAATTTAAAAGGCGCCCAATATTTAGGATTAGCATAACCATAATAGTTGGGAGTATGGAAGGAATTGTTATGTAAAAAATTTGTTGAATACGAGAAGCTCCATCTATACGGGCAGCTTCATACATATCGCTTGGAATATTTGTAATTGCTGCAAGGTAAATTATTGCAGTCCAGCCGGTATACTGCCATGATTCGGTTAGTATATATATTAACCGAAAATACTCAGGTTCATTTATATAATACACAGGAGGACGCCCTGTTATGTTTTGTATAAAGAGGTTTACCAATCCCGTTGAAGGTGAAATGAGCTCAGAGAGTATGGCAATAACAACAATTACCGAAACAAATCTCGGCATGTATGAAACCGTTTGTACTAATTTTTTAAATTTTAGAAATCGTAATTCATTTAATAGTATTGCAAAAATAATGGGAAGGGGGAAATTAACTACAAGATTTAACAATGAAATTGTTAAAGTGTTTCTAAATGCCCGCCAAAAAGCAGGGTCATTCATAAATAATTCAAAGTAGCGAAAACCTACCCAGTCTGTCCCAAAAGGACCCATGCCTGGTCTGTAACGCCTAAACGCTAAGATATTACCAAACATGGGAACATATTTAAATAACAGAAGATACGCAAGGGGTATCGCCATCATGGCATACAATTGCCAATATCGCTTAAAATGTGATTTATTGCTTTCCATAATTTTAATACCCCTTTTGCATTACATGTTGTCGTTATAAATAGAAGTGAATCTATCTATGCCGAGTGTTTTCATTTCGGCAACATATTCATCCCAATCACTATCCAAAGACCTATCGCCTGTCATAAACCAGTTATTCCATCGTTCAAATGCATCTGCTAGAGGTGTTTGTAATAAACCTGCTTCTTCAGCTTGAAGGTCATCAAAGAGTGGTCGAGGTGGAATAGGTTGTATAACATCACCCATGGCTTCAACTTCGGCATTAATGCGTGCATAGTTTTCATCATATTTTGTCATTTCACGGGCATTAATCCATACCATTTGTGTAACATCAGAACCACAACCATATTTAAGTTGCATTGACTTATAAACACCTTCTTGAGCGGAGCGAATTTCGTCAGAATAAACAATTTCTCCGTTTTCTTCAGTATATGTTACACCTTCAACACCAAGACACCACATTTTTGAGTTTTCTTCTGAATAAAAAACTTCGTCTATTGTTCGCACAATTCGCTCAAAGTCAGGATGTTCTGCAGTTTTTGCAGGGAACATTACACCAACGCCTGTTTTGCTTTTTGGCTGATGGTGTGCACCACTTGGGCCTTCTAATGAAGGGTACATTTGTAGTTTAAATCCTGGAATAGTACTCATGCTTGATACACCACCAATTTGGTCATAGTATGCGTATGTTGCCATTGCACTTCCTGTTGCAAGCTTTTGAGCCCATCGGTCACCATCAATTGGTTCTGCCATTTCAGGGTCAAGAAGGCCTTCGCGGTATAGCTTTTCAGTAAACCGCATATATTCACGATATTCTTCGCTAATAGCACCTGCAAAGTACTCTTCGTTTTCATAATCCCAGCTTAGAGTATTTGTTCCAGATGCACCATTTTTACCTACACTTATTCCCCATGAAGGCATTGTCATACGAGCATGAACACGAAAACCAGCTAAAATTGTTAAAGGATATGAATTAGGGTTTTCCTCTTTATATTTTTTTAAGATAACATAGAGGTCATCATATGTTTCGGGGGCGTCAAATCCATATTCTTCTAAGAAGTCTTCACGCATAATAAGACCACCATCGTAGAATGGCACATCATATAAACTAGGCAAATAGTAGTATTTATCATCTTTAAGGCGGATGCTATCAATAGCAGATTCTAAACCTAGTTTTTCTACCATTGCATTAAAGTGAGGTGTCCATTCAGAATAATCACTGATAGGAACAATAGCACCATTTAATGCCAGAGAACCATTTTCACCGCTTGTACTTTGGTACAAAATTACATCGGGTGCATTGTTTTGAGTATTCAATGCTAAAGACACCTTTGTTGTGTAATCGGCAATAGGGATTGGCTCAAAATTTAACACTGAGTTTGTTCGCTTTGCTGCTTCTTGAACAGTTAACCAATCTTCTTTAAAAGGAAGCGTTGCATTATCTGAATAATAAAGCGAAATCTCAACTGGCTCTGAGTCCGGTGTTTTTGCTTCGCTACCACCAAGCGCAACTAGGTTGCTTGTAACCATTGCAATGAGTAACATTGCAAGAATCAATTTTTTCATATTTTCCTCCTGAAAATAAATAATATATAAAAATCGGAACACTCCGATTTTTTTTCATTTTGAATGTACTTTACTCATAGCACACATTTCCCTCATATAATAGAACAGGGCTTCCATCGCTCATCTTCATTTTTAAAAGGCTTTCACAAAAAGATTTACTTCCCTCTCGTAGCGATTGTATATACGTTTTTGCATCGGCATTTCTAAAAACTGTTGAGCCACTTAACATATCTATAAAATATCTACTACCACTATTTGGTGGTGGATTAAAAGAAAAGTCATTTTTATATTCATTTCGAATAAAATCTATTATTAAAGCTATTGCTTCAATGATTCGTACTGTTTTTTTTTCAGAGGGGCAGATGTATATTTGAAATCCATTGCACACAGAATTTTTGTGTTTTGAAAATGTTGGTATAAATTTGTGAGGTCTAAAATGTATGCCTATAATATTATTATCAACCATACATTCAGTTAGTTTTGTAACCAAAGAGGCTTCATCTTGTATCCATGGTGCCCCAATAAATTCCATTGGTTTGGTTGTTCCTCTTCCTTCAGAAAGATTTGTTCCTTCTATTAAACAAGTACCACAGTAAGCACGAAGGGTATCCATAGTAGGGATATTTGGCGATGGTAAAACCCATGGTAGTTTAGTTTGCTCAAAGCTCATATCTCGCTTCCAGTTTTCAAGAGGGATAACATGAAGGGGTATTGTTATGTTTTCATATACACTAATGTATCTTGCAAGCTCTCCAATTGTCATGCCATAGCGTTGGGGCAATGTGTACCGCCCCACAAAAGAATCACAATCTGCTTCAATTTGGTTTCCTTGTATAAATTCTGCTCCGAGAGGATTTGGCCGGTCAAAAACAATAAAGGGTATTCCTCGTTGCTGTGCTGCTTTCATGGCATTTGCCATGGTGTATATGTATGTATAAAAACGCAAACCCACATCTTGAATATCAAAGGCAAGTATATCAACATCGCTTAAGTCTGTTTGTGATATTTCTTTTGAAGAAGTGTAGGTACTTATAATAGGAATATTTGTTTTTGCATCAATTGCAGAAGAAACTTCTTCACCCGCTTGAGCAGTACCATATAAGCCATGTTCTGGAGAAAATATTTTTACTAAATCTGTTTTTTCATTGAGTATGTCGATTGTTCTTTCAAAGCAATCCGTGCAAGCGGTATGGTTTGCTATGAGTGCAACCCTTTTTCCTGTAAACAGAGACTGATACAATGAGTTTTTTATATATGTTGTAATACCTAATTGTACCACTTTTTAACATCCTCGAGACTATTGTAACACTGCTATTTTTTCTTGTCAACTGATTCGTTTACAAGGAAGCTAATTTTACCCATTATTCTAGTTTCCTGCCACCGCTTTCCAGGCGGCTTGCAACGTAGAATAATGCATAATTGGTACCGTTTACCAAAAGACAATTTTCGCAGTGTCCGGCACTCTCGTCGACGATACGGCTTTAACAAACGAAAAATAAAGTTTTCTGTAGCACCCGATGAGTCAAGCGGGTACTACTCGATTTTTAATAAAACAAACTTTTTCTCCGAAAACTCAAGAATTTTTCACAAAAAACACTATAACTATAGTATAGGATTTTTTTCTAACAATGTTTTTGGAGGTTCTTTTATGCACATAAATATTCCAGACTTTGTGTACAAACTACAAGAGGGGCAAGAGATAATTTCGCCAAAGGTAGACTTTGCCTTTAAGAAGTTTTTTGGAGCAGAAGAAA
>CAYJLT010000032.1:0-17504 GCA_964371295.1 uncultured Treponemataceae bacterium | reverse complement strand
TTAACGAAACGTTTACCTTCTTGGTTTACAAGGATAGCTCCATCTCCACGCACACCTTCAGTAATCATGATGCTAGATGCTTGGTGTACAGTTGGGTGAATTTGAACTTGTTCAATATCAACAAGACCAGCTCCAACAGCTTCAGCCATAACAATACCATCTCCAGTTGCACCAGAATGGTTTGTTGTTACGAATCCTTTTAAGTCTTCTCTGTATGATGCATAAAGGTCTTCATTTGCACCAAAACCACCAGCAGCGATAATAACAGCTTTTGCATTAATAGTGTATTCAGTGTCTAAAGAGTTTGCTTTAAGTCCAACAGCTTTGTTTCCATCCATTAGAATCTCTGTAGCAGTAGTATTGTAACGAACATCAATGTCTAAGTCTTCAACTTTGTCTACAAATTTTTCTACTAAGAAAGCACCAATTGCAGCGCCGCCTTCTGGTTGGTGTATTCTTGATACACTTGCACCACCTGAAAATGAAACTTGTACTAATGGAGCACCAATAGTTCCAAGCCATTCAACAGCTTCAGCAGAATTTTCAGCCATTACTTGAACAAGTTCTGGGTTAGCTTCGTTGTATCCACCTTTTAATGTGTCTTGTACGAATAGTTCTACAGAGTCTTCAACACCTTCTTTTTCTTGGATTGAAGTTTCTGCAGCATTCATACCACCAGTTGCTTTAACAGTGTTACCACCTGCAAATGGCATTTTTTCAATAATAATAACTTCTTTTCCAAGTTGAGTTGCTTCAATTGCTGCAACCATACCTGCGCCACCAGCACCAATGATAGCAATATCTACATCAATTGTTTCTGATTTTTTTTCGATATGACCAGCTTGTCGAGCTTCCATAAAGTCGTTTGGATTAAGTCCCGCATGTTCTAGTGCTGCTTTGGCAGCTTCTAGTATAGCAACACTCGTAACTGTTGCTCCAGCAACAACATCTACATTAATTGTTTGATTTTCAACTATTAAAGTTGGAATAGTCTCAATTGCAGCTGTTCCTATGCTTGGAGTTTCTGCGTGTTCTATAACTTCAAATGAAGTGATTTTATCACCATTAAGTTCCATTTCAATAGTTAAATCTCCACCAAATCCTTTTGCTGTTCCAGAATGTTTACTTCCTCCAGCACACCCAATCATAAAAAATATGATTGCAGTTGACAATAAAATAGTCAAGAGTTTTTTCATAATTATTTCCTTAATTAATAAACTGTATATAATGTTAAACTAACGTCGTAAATGTAACAATTTTCAAGAAAAAAGTCAATAAAAAATTATCGATATATACTATTTGCATGTATGTCTTTCTTATGGAGAATATCTGTATGAAAATGAGTACTATGAGGTCACGTTAGTCACGGAAAGTCAGTATTTTGGCTTTGATAAAACTCTGTAATAAAAACTGACAGGGATTTCAATTTTTACGTAGTTTTCCCAAGTTGTCCGCATGCACCTCCAATTGTTCTCCCACGCTTTAATCGAACAGTGACATTTATGCCAAATCGTTCTAAATGGTTTTGAAAACCTTTGACTTCATTATAGGTAGGCTCAACATAGTCAATCCCTTCAACTGGATTCCAGGGTATGAGATTTACATGGACTGGTAGTTTTTTTGCAAAGGCAATCAGTATTTTTGAATGCTCGCTGCTTGTATTAATTCCACCTAAAAGGGGAATTTCTAAAGTAGTGCGTTTTCCTGTTTTTTCGTTATAATATTTTATTGCATTCGAAATTTTTTCAAGTGAGTTAGTTTTTGAAATAGGCATAATTTTTTTTCGTAAATCTTCATCAGCAGTTGTCAGTGATAGTGCAAGTTTTATTTGCGGACCATTATCAGCCAGATCATAAATGCCATCAACTAAGCCACATGTTGATAATGTTACCCTGCGTAAAGATAGGTTTCTCCCATCCTTATGTGATAAAATACAAAGAGTTTTTCTTATTGCTTCGAGATTCATCATGGGTTCGCCCATACCCATAAAAACAATGTTTTGCAAAGTGCCTGCATGGTGCTCCAAGAAAAAAAACTGTTCAACAATCTCAGATGTGCTAAGATTTCTAGATAATCCAAGTGTACCTGTTTTGCAAAACGTGCAGCCCATGGCACATCCCGCTTGACATGAAACGCAAGCAGTTTTTCTACCTTCTGAATCAATTAGCAATACCGTCTCTATGATATTCCCATCAAATAGTTCAATTTGAAGCTTTATTGTTCCATCTGGGTCCTCAAGCACACGTAAAACTTTCGATGAGTAGAGTTTTGAATTTTTTGATAATGAGCTCCGTAATTCGAGCGAAATGTTTGTCATATCGTCGAAGTTCTGTGCCCCATTAGAAATCCATTTAAATATTTGTTTTGAAGTAAATGCTGGTGCATTTGGTATGAATGGAACAATTTCATGGGGCAGCAAGCTTGTTAAAGCTTCGTTGTCTTCAAAGTTTGAGTGCAACACTATTATTCAATCCTTTTAATCATATCAGTTATTTCTGCACTTCGAATACCCGCACTATTTGCAGATTTTAAAACTTCAATAGCAAGAGCCTTTTGATTTGTATTAATATAGCAATCAGCAAGTTCAATATATAATCTGTGGTTATTAAAATTTGACTGCATGAGACGATTGAAACTTAGAATTGCTTCATCGTACCTTTTGTAGTATTTTGATATTTGGGCAAGGCCAAACACGGCATATACATCAAATTCTATATCAATTGCTTTATTGTAGTATTCAACTGCTTTTTCCATTTCATTTATATTTCGATAAGAGTCTCCTGCACGTGTTAGTATTACCTTATTGGTTGGGTCAAATTCTAAAATTTTGTTCCAACATTTTATTGACTCTTGATGGTTATTATTTCCTCTATAACAGTCTGCAAGTCCAAATAGTGCAAAAAAATTTCTATCATCAATTTTAACCGCTTCTTCAAAGTAATAAATGGCCTTATCATATGCTTTTAATTTTTTGTGACAGTTTCCCATCGATGTAAAGACTCTGATATCACATTTTTCTTCTGAAATATCAAGCATTCTGGACCAGTAATAAAGTGCATCTTTATATTCTTTAAAGTCATAGTATAAATTACCCAGTCCAATTATAGCATATGCATTTTCTTCTTCTAAATCTAAAACGCGCAAATACAATTCTTTTGATTTTTCTAAATTGTGAACCTTACGGTAAGCATCTGCAATCCGAGTTAACACTGAAATATTTTCTTTATCTAATAATAAATACTTTTCCCAAACTTCTATTGCTAAATTTAATTTGTTAAGTGCTCGATATGAGTCAGCAAGTCCAAAGAGTGCATAGTTATTATCTGCATAAGTTTCCAAACATAGAGAATAATATTCTTTTGCCTTAAAAAAATTTTTTCTCTTTCGCTCTAAATCTCCAAGTCCTACAAGTGCATAGTTATTTGTAGGAGATGTAGATAATATTTCAAAGAAAACTTTTTCTGCTTCGTTAAAACGCCTTTCTTTTAAAAGTGAATAGCCTTTCTTTGATAACTCTGAAATTATATCTTCAGTATTCTTATCTTTTGTATCAATAGATTCATCCATCTTAGATATCCTCATCCTCATGTATTAAATTTGAAACTACGTTTGCAATTCTCTCAAGAATTGGTTCGGATTTTGACTTATTATGCGCAAGGTGGTAAAATTTTAGTGCTGTCAAGTCGTCTCCTTCTTTCTTATAATTATCTCCTATTCGATTTAAGCCATCTGAGTACCCCGTAGTTATAAATAGGCGTGTTGCAGAGGTAATATCACCTTCATTAAATAAAATATTTCCTTTTCGATTCAGCATTACTTTCTGTTCTGAAGATAGACTTGTTAACGGAGAGTCTGAGGTTTTAATAAAACCTCCACTTGACCTATGGGTTTTAATAATTTCACTAGGCTTGCTTTTCATTTTCTCTCTCCAAATAAAATTAATACGTGTAAAACTCTAATATTGAGTGTCCATACTCTCTTGTTTCACGTCTTTTTAGTTTTCCAATTTGCTCAGACATTTTTCGTTCTTGCGGGCGATGTATGAGCAAAACTCCATCATCATGTAGCAAGTTTCTTTGATCAACAATTTTTACAAGGTCTTCATGATATTTATAAGGGAAGGGTGGATCAAAAAAAATAATATCAAATTGTTCTTTGCATCTCTTTAATAACAATTCAACTGCCATAAACTTGCATTCAATTTTTTTTCCAAGTTCTTGTTCACTAATTAAGACATTTTGTAACAGTGTTTCAACTTTTAATTTATCTTTTTCGCATAGTACAATTCTGTCTGCTCCCCTTGAAGCAGCCTCTAGTGCTATAATTCCGCTTCCCGAAAACATATCCAAAAAACTTTTCCCATCTAATGGACCTAATATTGAAAAAAAAGATTCTCTCATCTTATCCATAGCAGGCCTTATGATACCTACAGGACAGGCTACAACACGTCCCTTTAATGCCCCTCCTGTTATCCGCATTATGAGTCTCCTTGTTTTAGTGTTATCCCTTCAGCGGCTCTTACACCGGAAGCCCAAGCTGCAGTTATTCCTCTTGAGGTTCCCGCTCCATCACCTATCAAATAGATATCCTCATGGGCCATAAAATAATCATTTAAAAAAACTGGTTTATTAGCATATAGTTTTATTTCAGGATAATACATGATTGTACTAGGATGTAATATTCCTGGTATAATTGTGTCAAGTTTTTTTAATGCTTTCCAAATTGACTGCAAAAACTTAGCGGGCATCGCAAGTGAAATATCTCCTGGCGTTGCACTTTTTAATGTTGGCTCAAAGTCATAAAGATCAGTGTTCAATCCTTTGAATGTTGTTCTTTTACCAAGTCTAAAATCGCCTATGCGTTGCATAATTGGATGGCCACCTCCAGTTAGCATCGCTAAAGAGCCTAAGTATTCTGCATAGTCTTGCCCTGATGCAAGCGGTTCTGTTAGAGAAACTGTTCTTAGCATTGCAAAATTAACCAACCCAGTAGAAGGCCTATCCTCTGAATAAGCGTGTCCATTTACACTAAAATAAACACCATGTTTTCCATCATATTTTTCTTGTACTACATGTGCAGAACCTGAATTAGTACAAAAGGTTCTTGTTTTCTCTGGAAATAAAAATTTGGGGTCATAATAGTCTTTTACAATCGGGTAGTGTTCTTCTTTTGTTTCTATACGAACACCAACATCTATGCTATTATCACTATAAGAAATTTTTAATTCACCCATTATCTTTCTTAAGAAATCAAAACCATGTCTACCTGGAGCTAATATCAAGCTTTTATATTGAACCTCTCGAATATTTGTAGTTACAGTATGAGCAGTGCTGTTTGCACTTATCATTGTTTCGCCAAAACTAAGTGTCACCCCCATGTTTTCCAGCTTTGTATTTAACTCATGAATTAGTCTTATGCCACCATCTGTTCCCAAGTGAGACTGCCGGATTTGTAGTAGTGTTACGCCTATTCTTTGAGCTCTCATAGAATAGGTGTCTACGTTTACTTTTTCAAGTATCGATGGCTCTAAAAAGCTTTCAACTTTTGCAAGGTAGTGAGCAGCTGATTCATCACTCCAATATTCATATGGAAAACCTACGGGAAAAGTAAAGTTCATTTTACAGTCATTTCGTAATCCACCAGACGAAATCTTATTTTTTTCTAAAATGAGAATTTTTATTTTATTGTTTTGTTCAAGAAGGCTAAATGCTGCTCCCAACCCTGCGGGTCCTGAACCTATAATTACACAGTCAAATTTATCCATAATACGTAAACATTATAATATATGTAGTGCAATATATCAAGTTCAATTATTGAAACAAGCCAAAAGAAGTTGCACATAAGTGTTATTTCTTTTATAAACCTCTTGAATAGAATACTGTTATGTGCTATAATACATAAAACCTTGAAGAGTAGGATAGTTTGTCTCATAACATTCCACTCTTCCAAAAGACCACAAGGAGTATATATTGAGAAAGTATGAACTTATGACAATCCTCCCTCTAGAGGAAGATTTGTCAAAAAGCGCGCTAGAAAGCGTAAGAAAAGTCTTAGCTGATTTTGGCGCACAAATCGAAACAGAAGATGCCTTCGGCGAAAGAGACCTTTGTTATGAAGTAAAAAAAAGAAACAGAGGTAAATTTATTCTTTTTAACATCAAAGTAAACCCAACAAAAGTTGTAGATATCGACAAACAGTTTAAGTTAGTTGATAATCTTTTAAAGTTTATGTTTGTTCGAGTAGACGAATAGAGGCAGACTATGGCCGATTTAAATCATGTGATGTTAATAGGGCGTCTAACGAGAGATGCAGAATTAAAATATACGCAAAACGGTTTTGCTATTTCAAATTTTTCAATTGCAGTAAATCGCCGGAGAAAAAATGGTGATCAGTGGGTTGATGAAGTTAGTTATTTTGAAATTAACTTATTTGGAAAGTCAGCTGAAAGCTTAAAGCAATACCTTCTTAAAGGTAAGCAAGTTGGAATTGATGGAGAACTTCGACAAGATCGTTGGGAACAGGATGGACAGTCAAGAAGTAAGATTGTTATCAATGCTAATAATGTTCAGTTGTTAGGTGGCAATACCGGATCATCTCAGGGTGGTTCATATTCAAGACCTGAAGAAGCTGCATCAAATAGTTATCAACAACCAACAGGCGGATATCAGAACTCATATGAAAGTGGGCCTGCATATAGTGCAAATGATTCCGATTTCCCGGAAGATATTCCATTTTAATTAAATAACACAGGAGACAATTATGTCAGATGAAATAATGAATGAAGAAGAAATAACAATGCAATCAGCAATGGATACTAATATCAAAATGAGTGATATCATGAGAGATAGTGATGCACGCGATAACGATGATCGTGGCGGAAGGGGAAAACAAAAACAATTTTTCCGTAAAAAAGTTTGTAGATTTTGTGCAAACAAGGTAAAAATTGACTACAAAGATCCTGATGCACTAAGAAGATTTACAACTGAGCGTGGAAAGATTCTTCCAAGAAGGATTACAGGAACTTGTGCAAAACACCAAAGAAGGCTAGCATTAGAAATTAAGAGAGCACGAGCTATTTGTCTTTTGCCTTTTGTTGCTGACTAAACACAAAATAAAACTAATAATTCGATGCAACGATCCAACTCCTGGTAACGTTGCACATGAATAAGGGAATGATGCAATGCCATGGAAGGTTTTAGCATCATTTGCAGTAGAAAAGCGTTGCTTTTAGTGTTGCAAATATTTATCCCCAACTAACGCATATATTATGCGATATTTATAGGAGCTTGAAAATGAAAGTATTTTTAAACGCAGATGTAAAACACCTTGGTGAAGAAGGTGATGTTAAAACAGTAGCAAATGGCTATGCTAGAAATTACCTTTTTCCTCGAAATCTAGCACTACCATACAATGATGTGACAGTAGCACATTTTGAGGGAAGAAAAGAAGAAATTGAATCTAAGAAAGTTGCAAAACGTGCCGAGTCTGCAAGTTTAGCTGAAAAAATTACGGCACATACAATTACAATTGTAATGCCAGCAGGTCCAAATGGAAAACTCTATGGAGCTGTTACTTCACAAACAGTTGCTGAGTATTTAAATAAAGACGGTTTTGAAATTGAACGAAAGAGAATTGAAGTGCCAGGTTTAACAATTAAGTCTGTTGGAAAATATGTAGTTCGAATTCGCTTATATGAAGCAACATCTGCAGAACTTACTGTTATAGTAGAACCTCAAGAAGAAGTAAAACAAAGTAAAACTAGCTCAGCTAAACCTAGAGATAGAAGACCTGTTGAGACAACAGAAGAAACCCCTGCACAAGATGCTGAGCCTTCTGATAATGTAGCTACAGAATCTACCTCTGAAGAATAAGAGGCAATAAATGGCTCAGCTCAAGGACAAGGTACCCCCACATAATTTAGATGCTGAACAAGCGGCTTTGGGTTCGTTGCTCCTTGATTGGGATGTCTTAGGAGATGTGCTCAGGTACTTGCGACCTGAGCGTTTTTATTCTTTACAAAATCAAAAAATATTTTCTGCGATGCTTACCCTTTTTGAAGAAGGTATACGTGGAGACTTAATTACTCTTATAGAAAAGCTACGCACACTTGGTGAACTAGATGCAGCTGGTGGTTTGGCTTATGTTAGCGCGCTAACGAATACTGTTGGAACAAGTGCAAATATTGAGTATTATGCAAATCTCGTTTTAGACTTATCGTTAAGACGCGAGCTTATAAAAACTTCAGCTAAAATTGTTCTAAATTCACATGATGAAACTATGGGTAGTAGAACAGTTTTAGAAGAGGCACAAAAAGAAATTTTCAACTTAGCAGATGTAAATGCTACACATTCTTATACATCAACAAAATATCTAGTGGGTCCAGCAATTGAAAGAATTGAAAAGTTGTACTCAAATAAACAAGCTTTTACTGGCGTACCATCTGGTTTTACTAAACTAGATGAAATGACGAATGGTTTCCAACCATCAGAGTTTATCATTATTGGGGCACGCCCTTCAATCGGTAAAACTGCGCTTGCTCTTTCTATGTTGCATCATATTTCTGTTGAAAAGAGTATCCCGTCTGCTTTTTTTTCGCTTGAAATGGCAAACTCAACATTAGTACAGCGATTATTATCACAAGATGCAAGAATTCGTGCTGATTTACTAAGGAGTGGATTCTTAAAAAAAGATCACTTTACACATTTAATGCATGCAGCAGGGCGCATACACGATGCACCAATTTACATTGTCGATACACCTAACATGAAAATGCTAGATTTACGAGCTATGGCAAGAAGGCTTAGACTTAAAGAAAAAGTAGAAGTAATTTTTATTGACTATATTGGACTCATTCAAAGTGAAAATAGTGCTGCTCCTAGGCATGAGCAAATTGCAGAAATTTCGCGATCATTAAAGAGTCTTGCGAGAGAATTGGATATTCCATTAATAGTATTATCACAGGTAGGTCGTGTTGCCGAAGCAAAGGAGCCGACGCTCGCAGATTTGCGTGAGTCAGGCTCAATTGAGCAAGATGCTGACGTTGTAATGTTCATTCATAGAGAACGTCAGACTGCTTCTGATGATGCCACATCTGCACATGAATCAAAACTAATAATAGCGAAGCAACGTAATGGGCCTATTGGGCACTTGGACTTAGCTTTTGTACCTGCATATGCAACTTTTGAAAATATGAGTCGCCACTAAAGATTATAAATCACTATTACTTACATATCTAAAATTCTAACCAGATATTATCTTCCGTGATATACCAGTTGGTAATAAGACGCTTTGTTTGAGCATTAAACCATGAAATGCTACCATCTTTATTTAATACTGCTAAGCTCGTATTAGTACCAACTAGCTTTAATGGTAAGGATGCTGATTGTTCCATCTTAGTTAGTTGTTTTTGCTGTACCGTTACTGCATACACCTGAGCTCTACCAACATTTGTGTAAAGTACATCATTCTTTAAGTATGTAAATGCCTTAGGATCCTCATCTGCAAGCGATAAGATTACCGAGTATGCCTTTGTAACAGGGTTATATGAAAATATCTTTGTTGTTGTGGAATTATTTTCATAGACTATACTAGCTCCGTAAAATGAATTTTTTGTTCCTTGATTTTCTGATAGAGAAAAGCTTACTTCACCTGCAATTTTCACTGGTATAGTCTCTCTTGTACTCAAATTAACTTCAATAAGAGACGATTGAGGATTACTAGCTGCAGTTTTTGCAACATAAACATTATCATTATATAGTAGTGCATCTTGGATACCTGTACCAGAATATAAATTTGTAAGAATATTATCAATTAAGCTATAAACTGAAACTCTATTGCTACCTTCAAGTACGAGTAAATTTTCTCCTTGCAAGCGTAGAAGTTCAATTGAATTTTGTGGTGTAAATAAAATAGTTTCAGACATATCACTTATATCAACTTTTTTAACCGGTTTGCGTGTAGACTTCGACCAAGTATATATTACACCATTCGATACTATCATATTAGTATAACCTGAATTATGTGCTAGTATTTCAACATTTTTATTATTGTATTCTGATTTAAAAATACTGCTTTCAGATAAAAAATAAAATTCGCCATTATATTCATTTATGTCATAAATTTTGTCATAAACTTTTTCGGTAATCTTTTTCGCTGCAACAGTGCTTAAACCTGGGTTTACTGTTATGGAATATAGTTCTCCCGATTTCATTCCAATATATACTGTGTCCTCGAATTTTACTGCACTAGTAGGCGTATCCCATGTTTCAAAAATAAAATTTTTTAGTATTACTGGTGTGGGATTAATAACACCATTACGTACCTCAATCATTTTCAAAATAGAATTTTTACCATCTGTTTCGAAATAATATAAATTATCATCCGCACGAGAAGTTGCAATTATAGGTTTATTTGCATTAATTCTTTCAAGTATATTACCGCTAGTAGATTCATATAAATATATTGTATTCCCGTCTACTCCTGTAAATAAAACATCATTATTAAAAAGTAGTGTACTTTCCAAATTATTCTCAACTTTAAAAGAGGCCCTTCGATTGCCACTTCGTATATCGGTGTAAATTAACTGTCCCAACGCTGAATACATTACACTTGAGTTTTCACTCACGCTTGTCTGTGAAAATGTTATTGTGCCAGCATTGTCTTTAACTTTATTTGATAATACTGTACCTCTAGTGCTATCCATAAAGATTATACCCATAACATTAGCTTGTCCAATCATAATTTGTGAACCTTTAGATGTATATGAAAGCGAAGTGATTGTAGAGTCAATGCGCTTTGATGCAAAACGTTTTGTGAGTGTTCTCCAATTCCATACTGATAATCTGTTTACTGTAAGGCCGTCAGATTCATATACGGCTATGTCATTACCATTTGGATGCACTGCTATCATTTTAATACTATCATCCGAAATTTGGTAATGCTCTCCTTTACCATTTTCTGTCCACCGAGTTAAAAATCCATCATCACCACCTGTATAAACTATTGTTTTCCCAGCAGTCTTTGTTACTGCTATAGCAGTTATTGAACCATCATGGCCTTGCGTTGATACTTGAGTGTTTGCATGTATCTGATGTGAATATATACACAAAAGGAAAAAAATAAAAATTATGCTTCTGTTTTTCATTGTAACCTCTCTTATTTATTAAAAGTTAGCATTAATAATTCTGTTTATATCTCCAATAAATCCAATTGCAAATAGAAATAAAATAAAACCTAGACCTATAAATTGAACCTTGTATAAGATAGCTGGTCTGACAGCCTTTCCTCTAATTAATTCTATTGTAGAAAACAGAATAAGTCCGCCATCCAATATAGGAATTGGTAGTAGATTCATAATAAAAAGAGAAATACTAATTAATGATAAAAAATTCAATACACTAACTATACCAATTAAAAACCCTGCTTCAAAGCTTTGTTTTGTGGTTTCTCCCAACATCATAGTGATTCCTATGGGTCCAGAAACTGCTTGAGTCAAGTCAACACCTCTAAAAAGTAATCCAATGCTCTTAACTGTTAAACCTATCAATTCAAATGTGTCTTTTATCCCTTGTGTGAAGGATGCAAAAAAACCAAATGTTTGTGATTTTACTTCTTCTAGTTGCCATGTCAGACCTAAAGCAGTTGCATTAAAGCTGCCATCTTCATTTTCAGGTATATTAAGTATAGTTATATTTTGCACACCATTTCTCTCATATCCGACAGTGACGCTATCACGATTTTGAATTATTTTTGAAAAATCCATTGTATTGGTAATTGAAAACCCTTCAACTGATACAATTATGTCTCCATTTTGTAGTCCTGCTTGGCTTGCGGAACTTGACGGCGAAACTTCTGCTAATATTGGGTCAACCCAATTTACCACGCCTATTCTACCAGCTCCTGTGCTTGCATCTAATTCTGGTACTAGTGTGTATGTATGTGTATTTCCATCCCTATTAACGGTAAAAAGAAGCTCACTTTGTGGTGAGGTAGAAACAATCCCAGAAATATCTGAAAAATATCGAATAAAATCACCGTTAATATGGGTTATGATGTCACCTGTTTTCAAGCCTGAATCTTTTGCTACTGAAGTAGAATTTTCATACACTTCTGTTGCTAGAATAATTCTACTCGGTGTTGTATAAAATGTGTATCCAATCATTGCGATAATTGAAAGTGCTACAACAGCGAATAACACATTTGAAGCAGGGCCTGAAAAGGCTATAATGATTCGTCTAAGTGGGCTAACTCCATAAAAGGAATCTTTTTCCTTTGGTATACTTTCTAGTTTTTCTTCAATAGCTTTTTGGAACATTTTTTCACCTTTCATTCCACAATAACCACCTAGGGGTATGAGGGAAAGTCTATAATCTGTTTTACCTACTTTCTTATGAAGTAAAACTGGGCCCATTCCAATTGAAAAAGTTTCAACTTCAACTCCACAGACTCTAGCGGCTATATAATGTCCAAGCTCATGGATAAATATAATTACTCCAAGCCCTAAAAGTCCATATATAATTGTCATTGTGCTACTCCTTATTGCGTATAAAACTAATAAAAGATTCCTCATTATAGCATTGTAATGCTATTTTGCGAGCTGAATCATCATTAGAAAACACATCCTCTATTGTGTTTATTTTAAAATTCCAATCTTTACTTAATACCATTGCAGTTAGTTTTGAGATACCCAAAAAAGTTATTTTTTCTTTTAAAAAAAGTGAAACAGCAATTTCATTTGCAGCATTGTAAGCAATAGTGTATGCTCCACCTTTTCTCTGAGAGTCAAAAGCAAGAGCAAGCATTGGAAAGCGATTTGTATCTGGTGGAAAAAAAGACATTTCCATATTTGCAGAAAAGTCTAGTGTTTCAATTGAGTTTTTTTGCATTTCTGGGTAGGTGAGGGCAGATAAAATTGGTCGTCTCATATCTGGTTTTGAAATCTGTGCATATACATCTCCATCCTTTGTACGAACCAATGAATGTACAAGACTTTGCGGGTGTATAGTAACTTCAATATTATCTGGTGAAATATTGAACAATTTACAAGCTTCAATAACCTCAAGTCCTTTATTTGCTAATGTTGCGCTATCAACAGTAATTTTTTCTCCCATTGACCATGTAGGGTGCTGTAATGCTTGTTCAAGTGTTACAGACTTAAGCTCTTCTTTAGAATAATTTCTAAAAGGTCCGCCTGAAGCTGTAATAATTATTTTGTCAATATTTTCTCTGCCATATTTTTCAATTAATGAAAATACTGCAGAGTGTTCTGAATCTACCGGAATTATACGACAACCCATATTGACGGCTATGTCCTGAATTATTTGTGATGCCATTACAATTGTTTCTTTATTTGCAAGTGCTAAATCTATGCCATTTTTAACACAGTACAAGGAGGGTAGTAGCCCTGAACTTCCAGAAATTCCATTTACACATATATCTGCACCAGAGTCTTGAATAAATGCCTCAAGAGTGTCTCTTTCAGAAGTTAAGAGTGCTTTACAGTTAAACTCGGACTGCAGTAGTGTGAGTGCTGTTTTATTATTATGTGCGGTAATAGCGCATAGTTTAAAAAGTTTAGGGAATTCTCTTATTATAGAAATTGTACTAGTACCAATTGACCCTGTACAACCTAGAACCAATACCTTTTTCATGAATATTACATCTCACCTATATAAAAAAAATATTCACTAAGATATAAAATACAGGAGCAGAAAACAATATTGAGTCAATTGAATCAAGAAATCCTCCTCGACCTGGAATTCCAACTCCAGCAATATCAGAGTCTTTATGTTCACATGACCTTTTTAGCACTGATTCTATCAAATCACCAGCAATAGAAGCAAATGCAACTAATACTCCTGTGATTATTACTAAAGCAAGAGAGTTTGAAAAGACACTCGCATTAAAATAAAACATAATTACACCAGCAAGTACTGATCCAAAAATTCCACCTAAAAAACCTGCGATACTTTTATTTGGGCTAGCCTTGATATATCCCCGATTGTTTTTACCTAGTAGCATACCGAAAAACCATGCTAAAGAATCGCAAGCGAATACCATCAGCATAAAAGTAATCATCAATATGCTTGCATTTGGTAATACTGTTAATTGCAAGATATAGGTTGAAAATATTCCAATGTATATAATTCCAAATGCTGTAGTACAAAGCTTTGGTGCTGCATTCTCAAAAGATGCTGAATTATCTGGTGAAAAAACTTCATAAGCTAATGCAAACATTAAGACTGCCGTTGCAAAAAAATAAATGTATTTAGTAGGTAAACTTAGAAAAAGCACAATACTTGTTGTGATAGGGATAAAAACAATTGTAATAATGAATAACCATTTGGGCTGCATGTATAACTTTGTTTTTAACAGTGTATATAGCTCTCTTGCCGCCATAAACATAACTGCAATTGTAATAAGATGTAGGGGTAGATAATTATATATATCAAATAGAGCCAAAGATACTACTAACGGCGTACCTATAAAAAAAACTAATAAGCGTTTTATGAGTTGACTCATTGTACTCCTCCGTAACGACGATTGCGTTGCATAAATTTTTCGATATCACTTGTGAAGTCACTTGGCGTGTAATCAGGCCACATTATATCTGAAAACTCAAGTTCTGCATATGCACCATGCCAAAGTAAAAAATTACTCAATCTTTTTTCACCACCTGTACGAATAATTAAATCGACCGGAGGTAACTCTGGAATATCAAAATATTCCTGTATTGTGCTTTCAGTTACTGTTTGAAAGCTGTTAGATTCAAATGCTTTTTTAAATCCACGAAAAATCTCATTTTTGCCACCATAATTTATAGCTAAGACCAGATTCATTGTGTCAAATTCTGCACTTTCTTTTATAACAGAAACTAACTCTCTTCGAACATCTTTACTGAGCGCACTTAAATCACCAATACACTGCAAGCGCACCTTTTCTTTTTTATAAAAGTCAAACTCACGTCTCAAGTGAGTTTGAAGCAAATTCATTAAAAAACCAACTTCTTCTTTTGTTCGCTTCCAGTTTTCAGTTGAAAAAGTGTACAAGGTTAAATAAGATACTCCAATTCGTGCAGCTTCCTTGATAATCTCTCTCGCTGCATTCAGACCCTCTTTATGTCCGCTAGTCCTAGGTAAATTCTTAGCTTGCGCCCACCTACCATTCCCATCCATAATTATTCCAACATGAGTTGGAACAGTTTGGGTAAGGCTGGTTTCTGGGCTTTCTTGTATGGATTCGATACTATTACCCTTCCATAATCTCTTTTTCTTTTTCTTCTAGTGCTTTGTTAATTTCAGCAATAAATTTATCAGTTGATTTCTGTAACGCATCTTCTGCTGTTTTTAATTCATCTTCTGTAATTTTACTGTCTTTTTGTGCTTTTTTTAGTTCCTCATTACCATCGCGTCGTATGTTCCTTATTGAAACTCGACTAGATTCCGCCATATTTTTGGCTTGTTTTACCAAGTCTTTTCTTCTGTCAGCTGTTAGAGGTGGAATAGTAATGCGCAGTACTTTTCCATCATTAGATGGGTTGAGGCCAAGCTCAGATTTTTGAATAGACTTCTCTATTTCACCAATAAGAGTTTTATCAAATGGTTGTATAAGTATAGAACGAGCTTCAGGTATAGAAATTGTTGCTACCTGATTTAATGGCGTTTGCTCACCATAATATTCAACCTTTACCTTATCAAATAGGCTTGCAGATGCTCTACCTGTTCTGATTGAATTAAAATCGTCTTTTAAAGCGCTTATTGATTTTGTCATACGTTCAATACATGCTTCATTTGTATCAGTCATATGTTTTTCCTTTAGTTTAATACATTTATAAATAGTTGTATTATGCAGATTCTATGTTTTGTTTAAACATAGAATCACACATATTTACATACCTAGTTGGTAACAAATTACTTTAAATAGATCTAGTTTAGAACCAACAGATTTTCCAACCTCTTCCATTTTCTTTGAAACACTTAACTTATCATCTTTTACGAAAGGCTGATCCATAAAGCAGATTTCTGCCATATGTTTTTTTACTTTTCCTTCGATAATTCCTGCTTTTACATTATCAGGTTTATCAAGTTCAGCAACTTGTGCTGTATAGATTTCTCTTTGTTCAGCTATGTATGAAGCATCTACATCTTCTTGTTTGATGTAAAGAGGTACAAATGCTGCAACATGCAAACAGCAATCATAGGCAAATTGACTTACTACTTCGTTTGCACTCATATCTGGGTCTGATGCTAAAATTGTAGCAACACCTGTTTTTCCATCACTGTGAATATATGATGAAAACACTGCATTTGCTGGAAGTTCAACGCAAGCAACTCGACGCACACTCATATTTTCGCGTATTTTTGTAGCTAAGTCTAATAAGAGATTTGAAAGTGAGTCATTAACTTCATTCATGTTATTAGCTATAACTTCATCTAATATTTTTTCACCAACCGCTGTGAAATCAGGGTTTTTAGCAACAAAGTCAGTTTCACAAGTTATTTCAACAAGACCTACTTTGTTTGCGTCTTTTCGAATTAAAATTCTACCTTCTTTAGTAGAACGTCCAGCACGTTTTTCAACTGCAGCTAAACCTTTTTCTTTGAGTAGCTTTGCAGCAGCATCAGCGTCACCACTACATTCAATGAGTGCATTTTTACACTCCATCATGCCTGCGCCTGTTGCTTCGCGAAGTGCTTTTACATCACCTGCTTTAATATCCATATTTTTCTCCAATTAAAATCATAGTGTGGTAATTCCTATCATTAAGTTTTACCATTATATGCATACAATATCTGAGTACTGTATGCATAGTTTTAGATACTGTATTGATAAGTATTATTTATATAAATCATCTTCATCATCAAGTGCCTTTGCAACAAGTGATGCATCTTCTTCTGTTTCTTCTTTTACTGCTTCAGGCTTCTCTTCTGGAATGTAATTACTGTAGTCTTCAATTTCTTCGTCATCTTTTTTTACATATGATGAATCAGAAAATTCTTCATCATCGTCTTGAAGATTTTCGATAATTTTTAAACCAGTTTCATTATCAGCTTCGATTACAGCATTTGCAATAACAGATGTAAACAAGCTAATAGCTCTAATTGCATCATCATTACCAGGAATAGGGTATTGAATGCCTTCAGGGTTACAGTTTGTATCAACAACAGCAACAATTGGGATACCCATTCTGTTTGCTTCTGCTACAGCAATTTGCTCTTTGTGTGTATCAATGATAAAGAGAATTCCAGGGAGGTCTTTCATTTCTTTAATACCACCAAGGTTTTTTTCGAGTTTTGCTTTTTCCTTTAATATTGCTGAAATTTCTTTTTTTGTAAGGCTTTCAAAAGTACCATCTATTTCCATCTTTTCTAATTTTTTTAGACGTAAAAGTGATTTTTTGATTGTTGAAAAGTTTGTTAACATACCGCCCAACCAGCGATTGTTTACGAAATGCATTCCACAGCGTTCTGCCTCTTTAGCAATTGTTTGCTGTGCTTGTTTTTTTG
>CAYJLT010000031.1:0-17767 GCA_964371295.1 uncultured Treponemataceae bacterium | reverse complement strand
TTACAACTTCTTTGTTCTTAATCTTAATGCATTACCTACAACACTAATCGAACTTAATGACATTGCGAGGCTTGCAAACATTGGGGTGAGAAGTATTCCAAAAACGGGGTACAAAACACCTGCAGCAATAGGAATACCAATGGTATTATAGCAAAATGCCCAAAAGAGGTTTTGTTTAATATTTGCAATGGTAAGACGGCTTAAGTGAATAGCTCTTGCTGCATCTACAATATTACCTTTAACAAGAACAATATCGCCAGATTCAATTGCAATATCGCTTCCGTTTCCAATTGCCCCTCCTACATCGGCTTGGACAAGGGCTGGAGCATCATTTATGCCGTCTCCAATCATCATTACTTTTTCACCAGCACTTTGAAGCTTTTGCACTTCTCGAGCCTTATCTTCGGGGAGAACTTCTGCAATAACAGAATCTACTCCAATTTTATGTGCTATAAACTCTGCGGTTTTTTTATTGTCTCCAGTAAGTAAAACTGTTTTTAATCCCATAGACTTAAACTTTGTTATAGCTTCAAGAGCGTTTGGTTTTATGGTGTCAGCAATGGATATAAAACCAATAAGCTTTTTAGAAACACTTACAAATATAAGGCTTGCTCCAGTACTACTTTCATCTTCAGCAAATTCTGAAAAACTACTAGCATCTATGTTATTTTCATCCATGAGGCGCTTGCTTCCAAGTAATACTTCAGTCTTTTTACCATTTACTTCAGTGGTTGCACGAACACCCTTACCAGCAATGTTTTCAAATTCTTTAACAAGAATTGTATTATCATTTTTTTCACTTTCAAAGGCTTGTGCTAAAGGGTGGCTTGAAGAGTCTTCTATAGCTTTAGTTAACGAAACAAGTTTTTCCTTAGTCCACTCTCCATTGTCTTGTACAAAGACGTTTTTTACAGAGGGCTTTCCTTCGGTAACAGTGCCCGTTTTGTCAAGAACTACTGCTGTAACACCTTTTGCTATTTCAAGGGCTTCGCCTGAGCGAATAAGAATTCCATTTGCAGCTCCCAATCCAGTACCGGTCATTATGGCAGCAGGGGTTGCAAGTCCTAGTGCACAAGGGCAAGCGATAACTAAAATAGAAGTAACCACTCGAATAACAAACGAAGTGTCTGCTCCTGCTATTGCCCACACAATGCCTGCAATAAGTGCAATTCCCATTGCTGAAGGAACAAAGACTCCAGAAACCTTATCTGCAATTTTTGCAATAGGAGCCTTTTTCCCCTGTGCTTCTTCTACAAACTTTATTATTTTAGCAAGCGTTGTATCTTCTCCAATACGAGTAATTTTTACATAGAGCCTTCCATTACCGTTTATGCTTCCACCAATTACTGTGTCACCAATCTTCTTTTCAATTGGTAAGCTCTCCCCTGTAAGCATCGACTCATCAACTCCACCAAATCCTTTTACTACCTCTCCATCGAGAGGGATTCGCTCACCAGGTTTTACAAGGACAACATCTGCTACCCTAATATCCGCAAGAGCTTTTTCTTCTATAATTTCATCTTTAGTGTCGTAGTTTTTAACATAAAAAGCTGTATCAGGAGTGAGAGACATAAGGGCTGTAATCGCACTCTTTGTTTTTTCTTTACTTCGGCTTTCTAAAAACTTTCCTGTCATAATAAACACAACAACAATACCTGCAGCTTCATAGTATAGATCGTGTATTGCATGTACATTTGATGAAATACCATAGGTAAGGTAAAGGCTATAGATAAAGGCTACCGTACTACCCATTGCAACGAGTGAATCCATGTTTGGATTTAAATGAAGCATTGCCTTAAAGCCTCTAGTATAAATTCCTCTGGCTATAAACATAATTGGTATGGTAAGCAAAAGCTGTGTAAGGGCAAAGTTAAAAGGATTCTTCATCCCATCAATTATTGAAGGTAGGGGAAGGCTCATCATGTGCCCCATAGCCACATACATTAAAAGAATGCCAAAAATCCACGCTACAATGAGGTTTTGTTTTTCCGATGAGGAAACTTTTTTTTCAAGTGTAGATTTTTCAGCTTTCTTTGTCTGAGCACTTTCACACCCAAAGCCTGCTTTATTTACTTTTTCTTGAATAAGTTTATCAGTAACTATATTTTCATCAAACACAATTCTCATCGTATTTGTCGTAAGGTTTACATCACTTTGGCTTACGCCTTCTATTTTTCTTGTAACTCTCTCTACTGCTGCAGAACATGCTGCACAACTCATTCCCGTAATAGTAAAACTTTTTTCGATGTTTGTAGCCATTATATTATCCTCTTATTATAAGTATACTACGATATATAGTGTTCGTCTATGATAAAGTTACACAGTCAAATGCAGTATCAAATAGTCCATACTGCTGAGTTACCATATTGACGTTTCTTATAATTCCTATATAATAGATGTATGAGCACAAAGATGCAAAGCGGTAGTGATTTTTTTGATTTTCTCGTTGCAGACATAACAGTCGATGATAGAATGGCTATACTCCAAAAAATGAAAACGCAAATTGAACCTGAGAGAGAGTCACTTGTAAGAGATGCTCGAAAAGAAGAAATTGCCATACCTGCAACAAGTAAGTTAAAAAATGAATCACTTATTGTTAGAATAATACTCTTTTTTAAATCTATGTTTTCAAGTAAAAATATTGAGGTAGTTTATTCTGAGCATAAATTATCAACCATGGCAAAAAGAATTGAAAGCAAATTTCCTACTTATTTTAAATTTCAAAGCATGAGTTTAGAACATGCATTTTATGAAGCACTAATTGAATTAAAAGGAATAGCAGAGTATTTTAAGGTTGGTGTAGCTCATTACGATGAACAAGCGGGAGAGTTTTTAGTTTTACTTGGATCGCTCATTATGAGTGATATGGAAAAAAAGATAGAAAATGTTGCCAATCCCTACAGCATTCCTTTTACTCAGGAAATAACGCCAGACTTACGTACATCTTTAATTCGAAAAATGGATACAGTATTAGCCTCGGTATCCGTGCAAGATAGGCAAGATTTATATACATGTGTGCAAAGCCTTATGTGGTTGCGTTCTTTTACTCAATTACCATTTGACTCATTCCTTGCAAAATTCAATGACTCATCGCGAGGTACTCTTAGGTGTGTTGCCGCTACTGCTGTACATGACCTTGAAAAATTTGCTAATATTTTATGTAATGCAAAAAATATTGAGCCAGAAGTGTTTGAAGCGCTGTACTTATTTCAAATACAATCTAAAATAAAAGCTGGGGATGTTTCTGTCAATGTTCAAGAGGGTGTTGCAGATCATATGGGTAATAGTTTAACGGCTTTAAAAGGTATAACATATTTTATTAACACAATACCTTTGCGCTCTCTTACTATGGTTGCTAAGCGATCATTGTCTTGGGCTCCAATGTATAAAGATAGTGGTGAAGATTGGTTTGTTCAATATAAAACACAGTGGAAACGTATTTTTGACAAAAAATGGTCACAGTGGCTCAATGACCGAAAATTAATATTAACAAAAGAAAAAGTGACACAGTTTTGCCAAACTGAGGATTATCCTGTATTTCAAAATAGGCCGTGGAAAACGTTAGATACAAAAATAGTGTTTTCTAAAGAATACTCACTTGGGTTTTTAAATGCATTTTTTACAAAGGTCTTTCCAAAGTATAACGAAATACTAAAAATATTAATGGTAGATGGAGATTTCATTATAAATGAGAATAAAACAGAATTTACTGATACGTATACAGAAGCAAACCACTTAGCCCAAAGTATACGTGAGCTTAATGCAAAGCTTTCTCCAAAAGGTGTATATGGTGAAGGTTTTTCGAATATTACTGGCGGTGTATTGCGAACAGTTCAAGGGCAGTTACAAATAAAAACATTGATGACAAGCATTGAATCTGAAGTAAATTTATTAACCCTAACATTTGGAACAGTTTGTCGTTCTTTTAATTCTATTTTTAGTGGTATTCTTGTAGCAAACTACAATTCTAGCTATGATACAATTACAAATATAGCAAGCTTAGTTGGTCCAGATAATGCGCCTATTCGTAAACATTTTGTTGTGGTTAGTGATGTGATAGATACGGCCTTAAATTTGTTGCAAGATATAGAAGCAGTAGAGTTAGAAGGTTTTTCAAATGCAAAATAAAGCGCAAGCTTCAGCATGCCTATCCAATATTAACGCAGGTTCAATGCGCTTTAGGTGGGATGAAAAAAATGAAGTCAGAGATAACTTTTTTTTAAATCTTTTCAATAATGAAAAAAAAATCGTCCCACTAGAGCTCATTCATTCGAAAATTGTTTATGCAGTTGATGAAGAATTTGATACTAAGGGTTTGCAAGGGGATGGGATTATTACTTGTAATGAAAATCTCGTGCCTGTAATTACCGTTGCAGACTGTATGCCTATTTATTTATGGGATAACAAAACAGGGTGTTTTGGCGTTTTGCATTCAGGATGGAAGGGTACAGGAATTGTCTCTGAGGCTTTATTTCTTGCACATGAAAAGTATGGTGCAAATCCAAGCGATTTTTGTATTGTTATTGGTTCTCATATTAGGGATTGCTGTTACTCTATCGATGAGCAAAGAGCAGATTATTTTGCTGAAAATTTTTGTGACGATTGTGTTGAAAAAAAACCTGATAGTAATAACTATAGACTTTCTTTAGAAAAAGCAAATGTTTTTTTGTTGGAAAAAGCTGGAGTAAAAAAAGAGAATATACAGATCTTAGGTGAATGTACGTGTTGTTCAAAGAACAAAGATGGCTCAGGTCAATATGGCTCATTTCGCCGTCAAACGGCACACTTTCCTCCTAATAGCCCCTTAAAAGAAATGCAAAAACATTTTACTCCGATGGCAGCTTTTATGCATGTAGGCACAAAAAAGATTGACGGCAATGATAAACTCTTAGTGCAAAACCTACCATAAAAATGTTTATCTATTACGCTAAGTGGCCCGAAATGCTATCCCATGGCATGAATGGCTGATTGCACATAAAAAAATGTTTTCTGTGCAATCTCCATAATGAGGGCAAAAAGTACTCTTTAAAGGGCCATAATTTCTTCTCTTGTAGATTTTTGCCAAAACTGGCTTCGACCAAACGGACCTATTTTACCTCTCATCTCTAAGGTGTCCACGGTGTATTTTCCACCAGCTTTATGAAAAGTAATTTCGCTAGCATAGGACTTGCCATTTTCAGGGTCAATAATTCGTCCGCTACGCCATTTTCCTTCACCTTTGTTTACCAAACCGTAAATCCAAGGCGTATTTATTAACGTCATTTTAGACGTATCTCCAGGTATTGGAAAATCCTTATAGGGCCCTTCGCATTCCACTGCTAACTCATCTGCTGGTTTACCAACAACTTTTAAGATTTTTCCGTAAAGAACTCCTGCCTCCTCATACACTTCCCATCCTGCAGTTACTTCGCCTGATTCATCATCAATACTCTTCCAATAACCTAGTGCTGGGTCGGTTGCAAATAATCCAATAGATACCGTAAATAAAATGATTGCAATTGTGATAACTTTTTTCATTTGTCCTCCAAAATGTATACATTTAGTATATCACAGGATTCTACACACGTAAATACTTTTACTGTATTTTAGCTATGTTTTTATTTAATCGTAATAAATTTAGCTGCCTTGCCATTTTTAAAATTTTGTGATATTCTCATATTACTATATGAAGGGAGTTACAATGAATAATATTTATATGAAACGACGGGAAAAGCTTAGTGCGTGGATGGCACAAGAGGGAATAGGGGCTGTTTTTTTTCACGATAGCGAAGCGTCACGTACACCAACGATACGATATTTTTCTGGAATGCCGAATGATTCACTGTACATGCAAGCCGTTGATGGATCGAATGCTCTTTGTTCATGGGATGAAGCTATGGCAAAAAAAATGGCTCATGTTGACTCTATAATTGGTTATGGCACATTTGAAAGAAATCCAGTAAAGGCCGCAGCAGGGCTTTTAAAACACTTAAAAGTACCAAAAAACTCTAAAGTTGAGCTACCTTCTAGTGTTCCTTATCCTCTTTTTCTACAATATGTGAATGAGCTTTCTGATTACAATGTTCTCTGTCGAGAGGATGGAGCAACGCAAATTGCGGAAAAAATGCGAGCAATTAAAGATGAGTATGAACTCGAATGCATAAGAAAAGCTTCTTCTATAACTGATTCAATTATTGACTTAGTAGAAAAAGGCGTGAAGGAGGGCAGTATTAAGTCTGAAACAGATGTTGCACTCTTAATAGAACGAGAATGTCGTAAAGAAGGTTGCGAAAAAACTGGTTTTGATACACTTGCTGCAGGTCCTTCTAGGAGCTATGGTATTCATTGTTTTCCTCCTTATACTGCCGCACTGTGGCCTGATACAGGCCTTTCAATTTTAGACTTTGGTGTTGTGTATGAAGGGTATACGAGTGATGTTACACTTACCGTTGCAAAAGGACCTTTAACAGATGAGCAAGAAAAACAACTTGCATTAGTAGAAAAGGCGTATAATGAAGCACTACCTTTTTATAGGCCAGGTGAGCCTATCCATGCAGCTGGTGCCATTGTTGATAAAATATTTGCAAAAGAAAAACGAAGTATGCCACACAGTCTTGGGCATGGATACGGTCTTCAGGCACATGAATGGCCTACGGTAAGAACAAAGATGGATAAAACTATAATTTTTGAGCCCGGAATGGTCTTAACATGTGAACCCGGTTTATATGATCCTAAGATAGGGGGGTGCCGTTTAGAAAATGACATCCTCATAACTAAAACAGGATCAGAGATTTTAACACATTCAAGAATTATAAAAATATAACGAAAAGCTTCCAGCACACTGCTGGAAGCTTTCCGTTAGTCTTCTTCATGCTTTTTTAATGCTTGAGCGGCTGCAAGTAATCCTGGCCCAGATTCAACCCTCGTTGCAACATAGTCTAAAGAATTATCCTTTAAGGATGATACAAGGTTTTTCTTTTTATCTCGTGATAGGTAATGGTCGTATAGAGCATGTAGTGCTTCAAACATCCCTGTCAGTGTTGTAAATTTCTTAATAGGTGGAGAACTAAATGACTTTTCTATCACACCGCGTACATTATTCATCATAGCAACTTCATTTTGCTTTTTACCTGCCATTGGAGGAATCTGTTGCTCTCCTTCTTCATTGCTTCCTAGTATATCAGCAGGATTAAGGGATATTTCATCGACAGCCTTTTCACTATCTTCCATATCTTCCTCACTATATAACTCATTTATATCTTCATCAGGAAAGTCATCGATGCTTGATTCTGCTTCTTCTTCATCTCCTACGAAATCTAATAGCTCATCACTTTCATCGTGGCCATCGAGAAAATCATAAAAATCTTCAGCATCAACCGGGTCTAAAGGCTCTTCATACTTTGACCCATCATCACTTTCAGGGAGAAATTCTGGTATATGTACTTCTTCATCTGGTTCTTCAATATCATCAAATGCGATCTTTTCCTCGCCAATGTCATCATCGGCTGATTCTAACGCTTCTTCAAAATAATCACCATCAGGCGGTGCTTCATCATCGCTGTAATCCTCGTACTCTTCATAATCCTCATCTGTTTCAGCTAATAAATCTGCAACATCATAGTCATCATCGTCAGACCCTAATTCATCTTCTAGGTTGTCTAAATGTTCAACACTGTCATCATTATCTCCAAGACTACGCGGGATTTCTTCATCCTTCGTTTCTGGAACCTTTTCATTTTTTGGGGAACCAGAACTTTTTTGTGCAGGAATCTCTTCATCATCATCAATATATTCTAAATCCTCTATGTAATCATCATCATTAAATGGAGTGTTTTCATTGCCTTTATTAGGAGAATCTTGTCTGGGTTTGTTTTCGGAAAGATCTAGTGGCTCTTCTGGTATTGAGAAATCATCAAGCATATCTTCAAACTCAGAAAAATCTGGCATTGGGGGCTTTTGTTCAGCTTGTGGTTTAAGATCTTTCTGTTGCGGAGGCTCAGGAAAAGGCTCTGTTTGTTGAGGTTCTTGCCTTTGTGGAGGAACTGATTGATCTGGTTGCTGTTGCACTGGTGGCGGATAAGGTGGCCTTGGGGCTTCTGGTTGCTGCGGCATAGGAGGCGGATATGACGGCGGGTATGAAGGCCTTGGAGGCTCTGGTTGCATAGGAGGTGGATAAGACTGGGGTGGATAGTACGGGGGTGGCTGTTCTTGTCTAGGTGGTTGGGATTGCTCTGGTGAGCTTTCTTTATCATTAACAAAGCCTAGATTTGTCTTTTCATCCTCTATATCATCATCAAAGTCCTCATCTTCGAATCCAAACCCATCTACATTTAAGTATTCTTGCTCTTCAATTGGGTCAAACTGGTTAAAGTCTTTTTCATTGTCAAACATGTGGGATTTGTTATCTACACCAATGGTATCTTCAGGTTCATCATCAGGTACAAGTCGTGTCAAGTCAAAAACAGAGCTGTCATCATCATCATCTTTTATGTCTTCCATTTCATCAAAAACAAGTGGATCATATTCATCCAGAGGATCATCACCTAAAGTCGAACTGTCTAGATTAAATAAGGATTCAGCTCCTACTTCTTCCTCTTCGATTTCTTCTTCTTTTTCAATCTCATTATCAAACTCATCTTCCGTATCTATTTGATTTTCTTCATTTTCTTCTTTATCCCCGGACTCAACAATATCCATGTCAGGCTCATTGATATACGTTTTTATAAGCTCTTCAATAATTTTCATTTCATCTGACTGAGTGTCAAAATGTTCTACAAGAGTTGAAATATCATCAAGTATTCTTGTGTTTTTACTAATTTCCAAGCTCTTTTTCCATGCCTTAAGAGCATCGCTATAAAGGCGCACGTTTTTATATGTCTCGCCTTGTAGATGCCATGCATGCCAATCATTTGGATTATGTAAAAGATAATCATCAAGGAGCTTTTTTGCTTCTCCGTAGTTTTGGATAAATGCGTACTGCTTTGCATTATCTAGGAGGTAATCAATTTCTTTAGGGTATAGATTTTTTATTTTTTGTAAGTATTCTTTTGCGGAATCATATTCTTTATTTCTAATAAAATATTGGCTAAACATACTAAGGGTTGAAAGCTCTTCTGAGTTCTTATTTTCGAGGGTTTTTATCTTCTGTATGGCAGCTTCCATCTCATTTAATCCCATTAATGCTTTTGCATATTCCATGGTAATATTTTTGTTTTCAGGCTCAGCCTTTTCGAGCTCCTCAAACAAAGTAACAGCTTCTGCGTAGTTTCCAAGTCGTACATAAATATTCGCTAAATCAAATTTTGCAACATTGTTGTCAGGTGCAATTCGTATAGCTTTAACATAGGCATTTTTAGCACTTTCATAATCCTTATTAGACTGGTAAAAGTTCCCCAAATTTGCATGCATTTTTGCATTTTCAGGATTAAGTGAAACAGCTTTTTTTAGTACTTTTTTTGCTTCATCATTGTCATCTGTTTTTTCCAATACTTCAGCGTACACAGACATAGCATCTGGCCAACCTGGTTTTGCTCGTAATGCAGCTTCGCAGTGTTTTTTTGCTTGTACGTAATTTTTTTGAGCCAAATAATTAAGAGAAGCATTTAAGTGTAAAATAGGGTGATTTGGGTCTACTTGAAGCCCTGTCGAAAAAGCGCTTTGTGCTTTTTCATTGTTTCCCCTCATGCTTTCAATTGTTCCAAGATGGTTATATGCGAGTACATCATTTGGGTTTATGTCAGTAACATGCATAAAGCAATCTGCCGCTTCTTCATATTTTTCCATGAGCTTGTATGTAAAGCCCATGCTATATTTTATTGCTTCAATATCTTGACCAAGCTTTAGTGCTTTTTCTAATACCTCAATCGATTCAGTATAGCGCCCGAGCCTCCTATATATTCCACCAAGATTTGTGAGAACTTCAAAGCTATCAGGCATCTTATCTTGCATACTTAAATATATTTTTAATGCTTTTTCATCCTTGTCGGCGCGAACATATACATTTGCAAGCTTTAAAAGCATGTCAAGGTTATCAGGTTCTGCTATAAGCAATCTATTGTAGAGGCGTATTGCAAGTGTGTAGTCTCTAGAAAGCACTGCAGCCTGAGCACGTTGAAGCGCGAGAGAGCGTCTATCATCTTTTTGCGCTGTAGGCTTACCTTGTTGTTTCATTTATAGCTCCTGTTTGTAAGGGTCGTGCATATACTTCTTGAGATATAGTTCCTTCGGTAGTGTTTGGCTGCTTGTATGCAGATACAGCAAAATAGTACGCTTTCCCATTTCTCAATCCACTAATCCGGAAGGAGTTTGTTTGCCCAACATCAATTGGAGAGTCACCTTGTATGGCGCTTTCACCTAGATATTCCCCAGGAGATTCTCCATAATAAATTATATAGCCATCGGGTTTTTCACCAGCAGAAGGTAGCCATGAGAGGTCTACGTAACCATTTCCAGCATCGGCAAAAACACGTAGAGGTGGACGGGGAGGTTCTTTTTCATCATACTGCAAACGTAATTCTGTAAGAGTTGGAGTATTCTTTCCTGCTCCATCGGTATACAGATTTACTGCTACTTGAAAGTACCGACCTTGAACACCTTGTATTTCTTGCCCTTCATTTACGACTATCCATGCAGGGTAGTTGTTTGTCCATTCATAATAATTGTCACCAGCTCGCACAAAATATTGGATGTCTGTTTGAGATGGAGTGTCGCTTATGCTTTGAATGCCTTTTATGGATGAGCCACTCGGAAAGGGCCCCAGAGGTTGGCTTTCAAAGTATGCGCCATCTGGGTTATAGCGATAATCAGCATAATCACTTTGAACAAAGCCACTAGTGATGGTAAAATCATCTATTCTACCTGTATAATTTGAAATTAGGGAAATTTCAGTAGGCGTTCCAAGAATTGAACTATATATATTTCTATCAGAGGTACCACTTGCTGTAGCATACGCTACGGCTTCTAGGCGCCCATCTATTCGATATTCTACAATACCTGTTGAATCATCAAAGCTGATAGCGTGATGAGCCCATTCATCAGGAATAACAAGGCTTGTGCTTTTAAGTGTTATGTCTTTGAATTCTGTATAATTCGAAAAGATATTTGTAAAATTCCACTCTAGTCTGTTTTGAAAAAACATTGCAGAAATAAGCTGATATACGGGAACATTATTTACATTTCGAGATGAGTCCCATAAAAAAATAGTTTCACCATTTTCTACAAGAGAAGGATTTAGCCAAAATGCTATTGTAAAAGAGCCTGTAAGTCCCTCGCTTCCAAACAATGCGCTTTCATCTCCGGAAAGTAGAATTCCACCATTAGACCCCTTGCCAAGACCCGAATAATTGCCCATAATAGACTGAGATGTTAATGATATATTTGATGAAATAATTTGATAGTTTCCTGCGATGTCGACAATAGAAGCACCTTGTTCAAAGTTAAGAAGCAAATCAGTATTTAAGCTTAATGCTTCTGAAGCTGTTGCTATTTGAACTGCTTGCTTTCCAAAACGACCAGAATTTGTTAGAGAAATATTTCTAGCAATAGAAAGAGCTTGCCAACCTTCATCGCCTCCAAGGGAAATTTCCTTGTCCTCGGCATGGAGAAAAAAAGCCATAAGGAGAAAAAGTATAAAAAAAGGACATTTTTTTGTCATACGGTACTTACAAAAGCCATGAAATCAGATTCTACAACATATGAATTATTACATGAAACTGCGCTAAAAGCTCCAAAGTCAAGTGGCGTCTATATTTGGAGTGATACAGACAACACTATTTTATATGTTGGCAAAGCTAAAAATCTGAAAAATCGGCTATCCTCCTATTTTTCTGGTAAAAAAGATATAAAAACTCGAACACTTATTGCAAGAGCTTCCTCAATAGAATACATAACGACCGCAAATGAATACGAAGCGCTAATTCTTGAAAACAACCTCATTAAAGAACACAGCCCACGGTATAATATTAACCTAAAAGATGATAAATCCTATCCTGTTGTTCGTATTACAAACGAAGATTTTCCACGAGTTATAAAAACGCGAAAAATTATCCAGGATGGCTCAGCATACTTTGGACCATTTCCTAATGGAGGTGCACTTACAACCTTTATAGATACATTATACAGCATTTATCCACTACGTCAATGTAAAAAAATGCCGAAGCGGAAAACACCATGCATGTATTACCATATTGGTCGTTGTGCCGCTCCTTGCTGTAATAAAATAAGCAAAGAGGACTACACCTCAATTATCGGCGAAATTCACTCAATTCTTGATGAAAATCCCACTAAGGGAGCAGAGAAGCTAGAATATGAAATGAAAAAAGCAGCTAAAGAATTAAAATTTGAAAAGGCGGCTCGATTACGAGATGGGCTAGCATCATTACAGTCTTTAAGAATGCAAAATGCAGTAAGTGACTTTGATGCAGAAGCTCGAGATTATATTGGTTTTTATTCTGATGGCCCATTAGTTAGCTTTGTTGTCTTAAAGATGCGCATGGGAAAACTCATCATGCGAGACTTATATAGAACAAAAAGTCTTTCGGATGATGAAGACTTGCTTTTAGAGTTTATGGGAGCGTATTATACTGGAGCAGATCTTATTCCCCCTAGAATTTTTGTAAGCGATAAAACGGGCCTTGAGTTAAGCGAAAAGTGGCTTTTTGAAACATTTGGGGTTAAAACTTCAATAACGCTGCCAATAGAAACAAAAGAACTTTCTCGACATGAAGCAGCACTTAATATGGCAAACCACAATGCTAAAGAAGATATAATACGCCGACTCAGGGAACGAGGAGATACACCAGCATTAGAAGAGCTAAAAAAAGTGCTTAATCTTTCTACACTACCAATGCGCATAGAGGGGTTTGATATAGCTCACTTGGAAGGAAAGTTTCCAGTGGCAAGTATGATTAGCTTTTATAACGGGCAACCCGACAAAAAAAATTATCGATATTTTCGCCTAAAAACGACCGATGGGCTTATTGATGATTTTGCTTCAATGCGAGAGGCTACCAGTAGGAGATACACACGACTTTTAAATGAGCAAGCTGAAATGCCTGACCTTATACTCATTGATGGAGGCATTGGACAAGTGAACGCGGTTCAAGGTGTTCTTGATGCGCTTGGGCTGAACATACCGATAGTTGGGTTGGCCAAGCGGGAAGAAGAACTCTTTTTACCAGGAAACTCAAAACCAATTCTGCTTGCAAAACGAAGTGATGCACTTAGAATGTTACAGAGGGTTCGGGATGAAACACACCGATTTGCAACGAGCAGAAACCAGCGTTTGCGCACAAAGGAAAATATAGTAAGCATTTTTTCCCAATTGCCACATATTGGGCCAAAGCGCGCAAAACTTATTATGCAAAAGTGGACTACTATCGATACATTGGCAAAAGCTAGCCTTGAAGATATCGAGCAAACTCTTACTGTGAGTGAAAATCAAGCGCAAGATATATTAAAAGCGGTTACATTTTTGCAAAAGTCTAAGAACACCGAAACAAAGACTGAAAAAGAGATGAAGGGTGCAGAACACTTTGCAGCGCAACTAGCAAAATTGGCCCTAGAGGGAAAAGAAGCTGCTGAAAATAAGTAAATCTATGGTTGAGCAGAAGAATACGTTATTTTTGGTATATATTTTGAATTTTGCGCTCTCAATTATCTTGACATTTATCCTGTAAAATGATAGTATTATTTTCCCGTACATGGTTTTTCTGGATCGTAGAAGGTTTGCTCACCTGATTCCAAAGAAAAACAAACAGTTGATTCGATGCAAAAATCTAACTGTTTACAAAAATTGTTAAGGTGTATTTATTTATGAAAACGATTTACGTTAATGAAAGAGATGCAGTTCGTAACTGGTATGTTATTGATGCTGCAGACAAACCCCTTGGTCGTGTTGCTGCAAAAGTAGCTTATATACTTAGAGGTAAACACAAGGCGACTTTTACTCCCAATCAAGAAATGGGTGACTATATTGTAATTATCAATGCCGAAAAAGTTGCTGTATCAGGTAATAAATTTGAAGGCAAGATGTACCATCGCCACACAGGCTATGTTGGTGGATTAAAATCATCAACTTTCAGAAAGTTATTAGAGAGACACCCTGAAGATCCTCTAATGTTGGCTATTAAAGGTATGTTACCTAATGGACGTTTAGGGCGTAAATTGCTCAAAAACGTTAAAGTGTATGCAGGTGCAGTTCACCCACATACAGCTCAAAACCCTCAATCAATGGATATTTAACAGGAGTATATTGTGGTAAAAAATCTTGCAATCGGTACAGGTAGAAGAAAAACAGCTGTTGCTCGTGTTTTCATGAGAGAAGGTGCCGGAAAAATAGTAGTAAATGGAAAAGATATAAACGATTACTTTGCAACCCCAATTCAAGTACAACTAGCTTGCCAACCTCTTAAGGTTACAGGTAGTGAAAATAAGTTTGATATTCTTATTAATGTACATGGTGGTGGATTGAACGGACAAGCTGGTGCGGTATTACACGGCCTAGCTCGTGCATTAAATCAAATTAGTCAATCTAATCATGCATCATTGAAAGCTAACGGGTACTTAACTCGTGACTCTCGTATGGTTGAACGTAAAAAATACGGTCAACGTGGTGCACGTAGAAGATTCCAATTCAGTAAACGTTAGTCACTTGACCGTAACTGGAATAAAACAAGTCTCAAAGGATGTAATGCAACTTGCAACTTCCTCTGGGACTTTTTTTTTAAGACTTAGTTATCTTTCTCATATCAGGTTAGAAAATATTGATGTAGAAGTTAGCATTGATGAAGAAGACCAAAAAGATATAATTGAGGCTGCACTTACCTTTGCCTGTGAGCAAAAAGCAGTGTCATATTTAGCTCGCTCAGAACACTCACGTTTTATGCTTGAAACAAAGCTTTTTAACAAACAACATTCAAAAAACTCCATAAAGCAATCTCTCGATTATCTTGAAGCACGCGGGTTTCTAGATAATAGGCGTTTTGCAAGGGCATGGCTTAGAAATAGGAGTATAACAAAGTCGGAAGGACCAGGTCGATTACAGATTGAATTATCAAAAAGGGGCGTGAGTCGCGATATTATCAATGAGGTGCTTGAAGAGTACTTTAGTGAAAATAATATTGAAGATTTATTTAATGCCACTGTTGAAAAGCTAATGAGACTTGGCAAAACCGGTGATAAACTCCAACAAGCCCTTGTGAGACAAGGGTTTGACTGGAAAATGATAAAGAAAATCGAATTAAAATAATATTATTTTTTTATTCGCTCCATGGCAATATTAATTAATGATGTAAACTTTGTAGAATCTTCGGGTAAATTTGCATAGCCCACGCGGGCGCTAATATTTGCTATAACTCCAGAGATTGAAAACGGCTGAGATGCTAAGCCTTTTATGCGTTTAATAACACCCTCTGTTGCAGCGAATGGAATATCACCTTCTAAAAACACCACAAATTCATCGCCGCCTAAGCGTACCACAAAGGCATCTTTTATATTATATTGCAACCGTTTTGAAAATGCCACTAAAAGCTCATCGCCTTTTACTTTCCCATTTTTAGTTTCAAAGTCATCGTGGCCTTTTAGAACAATATACAATAAGGTGGCTTGTGATTTTTCATCGAGCATAGTTTCTAGCTTCTTTTTACTATATGCACCTGTTAATGAATCTATATATAACTCATATTCAAGCTGTTGTTTTGATAGTTCTTTTCTTTGCTTTAGCTGTATATATGCATAGTAAAAAAAGCGCATTGACAAAAATGTTAAAATAAGTAGAACAGGATTTATTACAGAGAAAAAAGGTAAGTATAGGGTAAAATCAAGAGTAGATCCTGCAACCGTTATAGATTTGTTGACTGAAAAAATATTGTCAGTTACGGGGCTTCTTTTGATAGTTGAAAATGTGTCATTTTCAATTACGCTCAAGGCATAATTGTATCCAAGCTGTTCTAAATTTTCAAATTTAAATTTATTAGCTAGTGTGTCGATAGAAAAGGTCATTGTTATAAAGCCTAAAAAATCTTCAGTGTTTGTTGAAGTTTTACTAATAATAGGGTTTTTAATAATAAGCCAATTAATGCTACTATTGCCATCTTTGTATGTATAAATAAGGCTTTTATTAGAAGCTGCAGCAAGCTGGCTGTATTGACTTTCTTCTGGTTTAAAAAATCCATTAGTTCCAACCATGTGCTTATAGTTTTCATAGGGGTAAACAAATTGTACTGATCTTGAAGGAGTATAAGAAAGAAAATCAAATGCTTGTATGTTGTGTGCACTGCGTGCACTTGCATTAAATTGGTTTTGGGTAAAGCTAGAATTATTTCGAAGAAAATCCATTTCTGGAATTTCGGTCACATAAAGTAGTGAATCTACACTTTGTCCGATTATTCCTGAATAAAAATCTGCTATAAGAGTAGCTGTCTTGAAGTTATGCCGTATTACAAAAACAGCGATAATGAGCGTTAGCACAATGCTAAAAATTAGAGTTCGCTCTGATAGGGTTTTAAAATACTTCATGTAACCTTCCAATAATAAAATATCAAAAATGATACTTCATTATCGGCTTATTTATACAGTGTATTTATAATATCTTGAGGCTTGTTTGAACAAATACCAACAACGCCATTTGAAACTAATTCAAGCGCTTTCTGCTCATCATCGACGGTCCAAACCCACACCTCAGTACCCTCGTTTCCTGTATAGTCTTTCCAATTTGGTTTTAAAACATCTGGTTTACAAAAGAATCTGCCTTTTCCACCTCTGACCCAGAAATTAGATTTTGGATTGGTGTCATAAATGAGGGCGGTAGGAATATCGCTGTATTTTTTAAATTGCTTAACTGCTAAGGGGTTAAAAGAAGATGCTAAGAATCTATCAGGATTTTTAGGATGTTTTGCTTGCGCTTCTTTTAAAACTTCAGCTGTTTTTTTTGCTACGGCTTTGCATCGTAGGGTATCTATTTTTATTTCAATATCAACATAGATATTAGAGCCTAAAACATCAAGTACTTCTGATAATAATGGTAGTTTTTCTCCAGCATATTCTTTTGAAAACCATACTCCAAAATCATATTTTAAAAGGTCTTGATAGTTTGATTCCTCTATAGTTATGTCAGGCGCACTTTGCGGGGCTGTCATATCTTTTGTAAAAAGACGCCCTGTTCGTAAAATTGACTCATCATGAATGACAACGAGCTGCTCATCTTTTGTAAGATGTACATCCAGTTCAACACCTGGTATTCCTAGCTTTTTTACTTTTTTAAATGCAGCTAATGTGTTTTCGGGAGCTATTGATGACACTCCTCGGTGCGCAAATAAAAAGGGCTGTTTTGCATGTGGAAAGGTGTTAGTGCTTTGTAAATTTTCTATTTTCATATTGTAATTATAACAAAACCATGCTACACTTGTATATAGGATAAATGGCAATATTGCCAAATAGAGGAGATTTATATGAATACGCGTGAGGATGGATTCAAAAAATATTTACCAATTACTTTTTTAATAGGGGCAGGCTTTTTTACTATGGGTCTTATGGACCCCTTGTATGATAGCTATGTAACCATTTTTTTAAGTCAATATATCCCATATAAATGGCTTGTTGGTATGTTTATGGCTTTGGACAATGCTCTAGCGATTTTTTTAATTCCACTTGTGTCTGCATGGTCTGATAATACTCGCACACGAATTGGGCGACGCATGCCATGGATTATTGTATTATTACCGCTTTCTGCGCTATTTTTTAGCTTAATTCCCTATGCTGCCCGCTCTTCATTTGTTGCTCTTGTTGTTGT
>CAYJLT010000030.1:11194-17932 GCA_964371295.1 uncultured Treponemataceae bacterium | reverse complement strand
TAAAAGACTTGCAGAGGGAATGGGAATGACACTAAAACTAGAGTTTATACCAAAGATGCATACATAGTTTTTACCCTAAGTTAGACTGAGGACAAGAAAAAACAAGGGGCTTGCTCGCGGCAAGCCTCTTCCTTTTCGGGGAACGCCCAAACACTTGCAAATTCCTCTCTTTTACGCTATTATAATCACAATATTTTTGAAAATTAAGGACGTAATATGGCTATAAATTGTGGTATTGTTGGCCTTCCAAATGTTGGAAAATCAACTATTTTTTCGGCTCTCACTTCAGCCCCCGCAGAAGCTGCAAACTATCCCTTTTGTACAATAAATCCAAATGTAGGTATTGTAGATTTACCAGATCCAAGACTCGACCATTTGGCAGAAAAATTTGAAACAAAGAAAAAGGTGCCTGCAACGGTAGAATTTGTTGATATTGCGGGGCTTGTAAAAGGTGCTTCAAAGGGCGAAGGCTTAGGAAACCAGTTTTTAGGTCATATTCGAGAAGTGGGCGTTATTGCCCAAGTTGTTCGCTGTTTTGATGATGATGACATTGTCCACGTAAATAATAAAGTTGACCCAACTGGCGACATTGAAACTATCAACATAGAGCTTGCCTTTGCAGACCTTGATAGTGTTGAAAAACGAATTGAAAAAGCAACCCGATCCGCCCGTGTTATGGGAAAAGAAGAGCAAAAAAAAGCAGAAGTTGTACTAAAGGCTCTTGATAAAATTAAGCCCTTGCTAGAAAACGGCGAAAGAGCCGCAAAGGCAGAACTAACAGACGAAGAAAAACTCGCTATTTATGATTGCCACCTAATTACTATGAAGCCACAAATGTATGTATGTAATGTAGATGAAGAGGGCATCCAAAAGGGAAACGCGTACATAGAGAGTGTAAAAAAAGTAGCAGAGCTAGAGGGTGCAGATGTAGTAATCATTTGTGGAAAGTTTGAAGCAGACCTTGCAGAAATGGAAACACAAGAAGAACGTTTAGAGTTTTTAAGTGAAATTGGGCTAAAAGAATCAGGCCTCACTGTTCTTGCCCGAGCTGCCTACCACTTAATGGGGCTTAGAACCTACCTCACCGCAGGTGTTGAAGAATGCCGAGCATGGACCATTCATGCAGGGGACACCGCTCCAAAAGCTGCAGGGGTTATTCACACAGACTTTGAAAGAGGCTTTATAAAGGCCGAAGTGTATTCGTTTGATGACTTTGTAGAGTACGGCTCAGAAGCTGCAATTAAAGCAGCAGGTAAATACCGCCTTGAAGGTAAAGAATACATTGTTCAAGATGGCGACGTTATTTTCTTTAAGTTTAATGTATAGTGCGTAAAAATCGCGTAGCTCGCTTCGCTCCCTGCTCTAAGGGGTGTAGCAAGCGGGTTCAACGAGTCCTTGTCGATTTTTACTATCGAGCTTTGCGAAAGCCCCTTATAAAAGGGTGCTTTTTTTATGTAAATTTGCCTATACAAAAGACACGCGACGTGATACAATAAATGTACAAATTTATATAAAAGAAGGTAAAGTAATGAAAAAAGGGATTGTTTTAATACTCTTAATTTTTTGTGTTGCTGGAATTTTTTCTCAAGACCATGATTCAAATGGAACAAACATTGTATTTTCTGGACTTGCTTTTTCTAACATAACTTCGGTTGACTCAGGAAATACAAAAAACGAACAGCTTTTTGGCTGGACAACCTCAACAATACGAGAAAGAAGTTGGGGAGATACATACTCTAAATTTGGAATATTGTATAACTTCAGCGCGCAAAGTACAAATGGTGTAATAGGAATACCCTTCCCCGCAGGAGAAAAAATATTAGACCTCGACACCGATGCTCTGTATTTTCCAACAAGGCAGGGCTATGCGTTCCGCCCGCAAATAGCAGAAAACACAGAAGTGGTTTTAATACCATCACTAGGAGTTTCATTTTTTTGGAACGATGTTGAATATAACACCGATAACGGTAACGATAAAACAAAATACTCTGGATATTTATTGGGGGTAGATTTAAGTTTAGCGTTTGATGTTTCAATGATGCACTCTTTTTCAAATACATATGTGCGCTACGGAATAGAATTAAATGTCCCAATGTTTCAGCTAAGCGCATCAAGAATGAAAAAAGAAATAAGCCAAGATGGCTTTTACTATGATAAGCCGTTAAGGGCAGAATCAAATGATTTTATAAGCCTCGTTGATATTTTTAAGCTTGAAGCAAGCCCTTACATCGCAATAGGTATTAAATTTAAATCAAAAAGACCAGACTGGTATTATGAACCTGAAATTGAAACAGTAGCAATACAATAAGTTTCCCTTGCCGAGGATAGAGGTCCTCGGCATTTTTATTAACAGCTCCCCTACACTCACACAACCTTTTTATAAAATCTCAAGAATTTTTTTAAAAAAATACTAAAATAAAGGTATATGTTTTTTGTTGGAGGTTTTATGAAAAAATATGTTAAAGGGCTAGCTTTAGTTGTCTTTTTTGTCTCGTGTTCTATGCAAACGGAATTTTACCCCTTCAGTAATGATCAAACTTTGGTAAAAGTTATTAATTGGAACCTGCAAACTTTTTTTGATTCAAAAACTGAGGGGACAGAGTATGATGATTATAGGGGTTCAAAAACTAAATGGGATGAACAGCAATACATAAACAGGCTAAAAACCCTTTGCACCATTATAGAAAAAACGCAAGCAGACGTATATGTGTTCCAAGAAATAGAAAACTCTGCAATTTTACAAGATATTGGAAACGAACTAGCAGCATCACGAATTCGTTACGATTATAGTTGTTTTTCTAAAACGCCTGAAGATGCGCTCGGCCTTGCAATTCTTTCTCGCTACCCACTTCAGGATATAAGCGTACATAATCTTGATTTTCGCGTAGCACTCGGGCTATCAGAATTTGAAACAAGCATGTATGCTGGAGATGGAGTGCCTCTAGAACAGCCCTCTATGAGGCCATTGTTGCATGCTCAAGTTGTTGTTTCTGAAGAGAAAAATTTTTCCCTCTACGTATGTCATTGGAAATCAAAGTTCGGAGGAGCAGAAAAAAGTGAAATATGGCGAAATGCGCAAGAGATGCTTTTGGTTGATGTTCTAAGTAAGGCAACAAATCCTTTTTTAATAGCTGGTGATTTTAATAGAACACTAGAAGAGTTTTTACTTAGTGAAACCATGCCGATTAAGAAAGGCAACTCTTTTTTACTGCAGGGATTAAAAGAGTCTATCGAGGTATTCTCTCCATGGCTTGAATACAAAAACTCTTTGGCAAAAGAAGGCTCCTATTATTACCAAGGACATTGGGAAAAAATAGATCACTTTTTTTATAGCCCTTTGCTAGAAGTAATAGGCTTTCAGATAATTGCAAATGAACTTACGGTGAAGGAAGAGGGTCTTCCGTTTCGGTATGAGTTGTACACGGGCAAAGGGGTTTCTGACCACCTCCCACTTCAGTGCATTGTAGAATTATAAAAAAACCTTCAAAATAAGAAAATCATATTTTATTTTCACTTGAAAAATCAGGCATAATGTGATACTATAATTATAGCCCTACAAACAAGGAAGCCTTGATGCCATATTCAGAACCATCGAATCTTGCCATAATTGCATGCCCTGGTGGAGAAATTTTTGCAAATAAAATTATTACACACTTGAGACACATGTATAAGCATCGCTTTGGACTAAAACGTGATGTTATTTCAAAGCGATATGATGTTGATAAAAACACTATTGTTAGAGAAATAAATTATTATAATGATATGGAAGCTTCCGAGCTCTATGTAAAAGGGAGTGTTGACAAATATCGGCCAGCAAAATTTAAAACAGATATTGAGTTTACACGATTTTTGAATGGAGAGCTTAAAACACAGATAAAAACATGTGTAAGAGGGAAAGATGTTTTTATTATACAAGATATAGCAAATGAGCAAGTGCTAAGTTTGCATGATGGTAAAATTGAAAAGAAACTGTCGGTAAATGACCATCTTATGGCTTTATTAGTAACTATAGATGCCGCGCGTAGAGCTGGAGCTGCCTCCATAGCACTCGTTTTGCCAACATACCCATACAGTAGGCAAGACAAGAAAAAGGGAAGAGAAGGCTTAACAGCAAGTCTTCTTGGAAATATTTATGAAAGTATGGGTGTTTCACGTATTATCACACTCGATATACACTCGAGAGAAATTGAAAATTCATTTAAACGAATAAATATTGAAAATCTTCATGCAAGTTATCAAATCATTCGAGAACTTATTAAGCTCGTAGATATGTCTGGAAAAGAAGATGAGCTTGTTATTGTTGCGCCAGATACTGGGGCGGTAGAACGCAATAAATTCTATGCTACGGGATTGCAAAAACCTCTAGCTATGATTTATAAAGAAAGGGACTATTCTGTTATAACACAAAGTGCAGAAGAAACAAATATAAAAACACTTACATTACTTGGTGATGTAAAAGGAAAGGTTGCATTTTTAGCTGATGATATGTTAGGCTCTGGGGGAACTCTCCTAAAAGCCATGGCTTTCTTAAAAGAGCAGGGTGCAAAAAAAGTAATTGCAGCAATTAGCCTTCCTTTTTTTAACGGTAAGGCTATAGAGCTTTTTGATGAAGCATATAAAAATGGACATTTTTATCGAATAATTGGAACAAACGCTGTTGCTCATGAAGAGCTTTTGAAATATGAGTGGTATATAAACACCGATGTTAGCGGTTTGTTTGCAAATATCATTATGCGCGTACACCACGGGCAATCACTAAGCGACTTACTCGACAATAGGGGAATTATTGAAAAACTGGTTAAAGTAGACCAGTCGACTCAAAGTAAGGTAACAGAATAGAGGAGGATGCTATGACAATTTACCATATGCCACAAAATGTAAAGGCAATTATTTTTGACATTGATTCAACCTTGTATACAAACGAAGCCTTTGCTAAGGCTCAAACAGACGTTCAAATAAAACGCTTTGCAGAATTAAAAAACTTACCATTTGAAGATGCTAAAACTATGGTGCTTTCATACCAAGAAGAATGGGCAAAGCTAAATGGTGGAAAAAAGCTTTCTCTCGGTAACACCTTTGTTGATTTAGGTGTTTCAATTGAAGAGAGTATAAAAATGAGAAAGGAACTTGTTATTCCTGAAGAATTTCTTTCTACTGATGAAAAACTTGTAGAATCTCTAACGGATCTTTCTAAAAATTTTTCTATTGTGTGCGTAACAAACAACCCTGTTTCTGTTGCCCGAAAAACACTTGCATGCCTAGGTGCTGATGCGGTAATAAGTGAAATAATAGGGCTAGATACGTGTTTCTCTTCTAAACCAGATAAAAAAATGTATGAACTTGCAGCACAAAGAGCGGGTGTACCTGTTGAAAACTGTGTTTCTGTTGGAGATCGCTATGACATAGATATAGCAACACCGCTTGAGATGGGGATGGGGGGCATTTTGGTTGAAAATGTTGAAGATGTGTACAATTTGAAAAAAATGTTGAGTTTTTCGCAAAATTCTTCCACATAAAATGCAAATAATGAGGTATAATATAAGATATGAATATTGTGCCCTTTGAAAAGACTATACACTTTAAGAATAAAGGTTCCTTAGAGTTTTTTTTCCTAGGAACAGGTAGTGCCTTTTCAAAAAAGTACCATCAAACAAATCTCCTTATTATTAAGGGTGAAGATCACCTTTTAATTGATTGCGGAACGCTCTGCCCTTTAGCTTTTTATGAGTACAATTCAAAACTTGCAGCTGTTGATAACCTTCTTGTAACTCATTCACATGCAGACCATATTGGGGGAATCGAAGAAATAGCTCTTATTGCAAAGTATTTTTCCAATAAAAAAATTAATGTAATAATAACAAATGAGTATAAAAAAATTTTGTGGAATGATTCTCTCAAAGGGGGTATGTCATATGGCGAATTTGCTGATGGACATTCCCATGACTTTGAAAGCTATTTTTCTCAAATAGTACCAAAGCCAATTCCAAAAACCTTTAGACCTATGCACCAAACAACACTTGGTAGTATCGATATAAAAATGTTTAGAACGAAGCATATTCCAAACAGTCAAGGTGATTGGAAAAAGTCTTTTTATTCATGTGGCGTCTTAATTGATGAAAGAGTTATGTTTACAGGTGACACCCGTTTTGACCGAGAGCTTATAGATAATATGCTTATAATGTATCCAACAATTGAAACAATTTTTCATGACTGTCAATTCTTTCCAGGAGGGGTTCATTCGTATTATGAAGATTTAAAAACCCTTCCCTTAGAGATAAAAAAGAACATGTATTTATGCCACTATGGAGATGCAGCAGAAAAATACAATCCTGTAAAAGATGGTTTTGCAGGGTTCACAAAAGCTGGTCAATATTACAACTTTGGTTAATCCCAATCATCATCTTCGTCATCATCAAATTCATTATTGTATTTATCGACACCTTCAAAGTATGCATCTTTAAAAACCTCAATGGCATCCATATCAGCATCTTTTGGGTACTTAAAATTTTCAACAGTGCTTTCAGAATCAATGCCTTCTGAAGCTTCTTTGTAACCGAGCTTCAATCCATAACGCCTAGCAGACTCTTCGTAGTAAAAAGCCTCTTCTGGGATATCTGCATAAAAGTCTTCTTCATAATCTTCATCTTCATCGTACATATCTTAAAACCTCTACAAATATAACGTAATTTGAAATATATCGTATAAAATAATAAGTTTCAAGTGGAAAAAAGGTTACAA
>CAYJLT010000030.1:0-11094 GCA_964371295.1 uncultured Treponemataceae bacterium | reverse complement strand
ACAATGCCATACTTCATTAGTGAATTAAAGGCCGGGTCTGGTAACCCTTTTGCTATTTTTGCATTTATTTCATGTTGGCAACAAGGCACTGATAGTATTGCTTTTGCATTATTTTTTATAGCATAGTTCAAAGCAAAGTCTGTTGCAGTATCACAGGCATGTAGTGTTATCATTAAATCAAGGTCAGGCGGATTGTTTTCATAATAGTCTTCAATACGGCCAACTCTAAACTCTAGCCCCTCGTATCCCCATGTTTTGGCTAAGGTAGAGCAATTACGTATAACATCTTCTTTTAAGTCAATGCCCACAATATGAGCCTTTCTTTTGCGAATGGTAACTAAAAAATAATATAAGGCAAAAGTCAAGTATGATTTTCCACAGCCGAAATCAAGAACTCTGTAGCTCTTGTTTTCAAAATTCCCCTTAGGAAGGATGTCATCTATGAACTCTAAAAACCTGTTAATTTGCTTAAATTTGTCATACTTTGAGGCAACGATTTTGCCTGTTTCGGTCATTATGCCAAGATGAATTAAAAATGGAATTGGAATTCCTTCTTGCAGAATATAGGCTTTTTTCTTGTCACGGCTATCTTTTATTTTTGATTGAGATTCTTCAAGTGGCTTTCGTAAAATGGTAGACTTTCCTTTTTTATTTGAAAGAACTGTTATGGTTTCGCTATCTGTTACAATAAGTGTATTTTTAAATGCCGAAGCGCAATTTTCTTTTAAAAAGATTTCGCATTCATGTGCGTTGAGTGTTTTATGAAAGCTTTGAGTCTTTGTAAAGAATTCACAAAAAAAAGAATTTTTTTCACCTTCATTTTTAAAAATGCGAATTTTGTTATATGGTTGTTTTCCCTTTGGGTTAGAGAGAATGGCTGAAACCACATTATGAAATTGAATCTCTGTGAACATATTACGCTTTTTGCTCCAACAATTTATCGATTTCTACACATGCTTCAAAAAAAGGAAAGGCGGTTGCAAATAATGGCATATTCACTTCCTCTGCAAGTTTTTTCATTTCCAAGCTTGGAAGCTTTTCATTTACTAAAAGAACCGCAACTGACCCAAGGATGTCTGCCGTGCGAATAGCCTGCTCTGTTGCTAAGCCTGTAATGAGCAAGCAATCCTCTTTTTGTGAAACAAGGAGGTCTGCCATTAAATCACCTGCAATTACTTCATAAAAATCTGCTTTTGTAATTAATTCTGGGACAAAAACTATATTTGCACCTAAATTTTCTACAAGGGACGAAATATTCATGCATTTATTATATACTTTTTTTTAATAAAATGATATACTTTTTGCATGGCGAAAGTTTTTGTTTTTGTAAATCAAAAAGGAGGTGTCGGAAAAACGACATCGGTAATTAACATAGGTGCCTATATGGCTTTGGCTGGCAAAAAGGTACTCTTAGTTGACTTTGACTCACAGGGAAATATGTCCTCAGGTGTTGGGGTAAGTAAAGATAAACCCACTGTGTATGAGCTTATTTCAGGGTCTGTGACAGTTGAACAAGCTTTGAAAAAAACAGAAGTGAAAAATTTAGATGCAATCTCTGCCTCAATAGACTTATCAGGTGCAGCTGTAGAGTTAGTAGATCAGGATGAACGAGAATTTTTCTTAAAAAAAGCGCTTGAGCCATTGCAATCAAGCTATGATTTTATTCTCATAGATTGTCCTCCGTCTTTAGGTATTTTAACACTTAACGGCTTAGCTGCAGCAGATGCGGCTCTGGTGCCAATGCAATGTGAGTATTTTGCCCTTGAAGGAATTACCCTTCTTTTACAAACAATAAAAAAAGTTCAAAAAACTATAAATCCAAAGCTGACTATAGGTGGCATATTTTTTACTATGTATGATTCTAGAACGAGGCTTGCAAACGATGTTGTTATGCAGATAAAATCTTATTTTAACGACAGTGTGTTTAGTACTATTATTCCAAGAAATGTACGACTTTCAGAAGCTCCTTCTCATGGAGAACCTATTTGTCTTTATGATGATAGCTGCGCAGGTGCGAGAAGTTATGAAAAACTTGCCCAAGAGGTAATTGATCGTGGCTAAAAAAGGTTTAGGAAAAGGGCTTGGGGCATTGCTGGCTGAAACAGACAGTACACCAAAAGAAGAAGTTGCAAAAAAAACAACCACAAAAGAATCTCAAGTTGCAAAAAAGTCTTCAGGGCCACAAGATTTTCATGTCGATATTGAAATACTTAAGCCAAATCCACACCAACCAAGAACCGAATTTGATGAAGAGGCGCTACAAGAGCTATCTGATTCTATAAAAGAGCACGGCGTTATTCAAGCTGTTTTAGTGGAAGAAGTTGGCGACGGAAACTACTATATAATAGCTGGGGAGCGGCGAACACGAGCAGCAAAATTAGCAGGACTAAAAAAAATTCCCGTTCGAGTACAAAAATTTACCGAGCAAAAAAAACTTGAAGTTGCTTTAATTGAAAATATTCAACGTGAAAATTTAAATGCAATAGAAGAAGCAAAAGCGTATCATAATCTAATGAAGCTTGCAAATATAAATCAAGAAGAGGTTGCAAAAAGGGTTGGAAAAAATCGTTCAACGGTTGCAAATGCTCTTCGTTTGTTAAAGCTTCCTGAGGATATGCAAAAAGCACTTTTAGATGGTACTTTAAGTGCGGGGCACGCGCGCTCTGTGCTTTCTGTAATAAACCCAAGTGATCAGCGCATTCTTTTTGCTCGCATCATTGGTGGCGGTCTTTCTGTTAGAGATGCTGAAGCACAAGCCTCAGAAATGAACGGCGGAAAAAAAGAGCTTAAAACAAAAAAGGCTGCTAAGATTTCAAAAAAAGATGCTGATTATGCATTTTTAGAACAACAGCTTATAGAAACATTGAGCACAAAAGTAACATTAAACGGAAATTTTGACAAGGGTTCTATAGTTATTGAATATTTTTCACGAGATGACTTAGATAGAATATACGAAAAATTAATGGATAATTAATACGTAATTAGGTCGATGAAACATCGGCCTTTTTTATGGGAAAGTGAGTTCCCACAGAAGGGGGTGTCGGAGAACAGCAAAGCAGTTCGAAGACAGGGGGAAGGCTTTCCCCCACAAAAAATATAGACAGTAAACATTTTTTTTGATATAATTCTTTTAATAGCAGTATCTTACATTTTTTCACTGCTTGGAGGAATAATGCCAAAAATTGAAGTAAACGAAAAACTTTTATTTAATTTAATCGGAGAAAAATACTCATACGATATACTTGAAGATCGTTTAACCTGTGCAAAAGCTGAGTTAGATGAAACTCCTGACCAAAATGTAGCCGAAGATGAAAGAACTATTAAAATTGAACTAAATGACACTAATCGTCCAGACCTTTGGTCAACAACAGGGCTAGCGCGTCTATTAAAAAATCACGCATCAAACGAAAGTCGAGCCGTTGAAAATCCCTATGAAGTGTTTTTATCAACACCTGAAAAAAACTGTAACTATGGCGATAGGATTGTACATGTAGATGCAAATCTTGAAAACATTCGGCCTTTTATGACAGCCTTTGTTATTTCTGGAAAACCAATTGATGAGCCAATGCTTTTAGATATTATTCAAACCCAAGAAAAGCTTTGTTGGAACTATGGTCGAAAAAGACGTTCTATTTCTATGGGTATTTACCGAGATGCAAACATTACGTGGCCTGTACACTACAAGGCAGTCGACCCAGATAAAACATCTTTTGTGCCCCTTGCATGTGAAGAGCCCATGACTTGCCGAAAAATTTTAACTGAACACCCAAAGGGGAAAGAGTATGGTCATATACTTCAAAATGAAAAACTTTTCCCTCTTTTAATAGACGCAAAAGATGAAGTTCTTTCTATGGCACCAATTATTAACTCTGCAAGCTTAGGCGCTGTACAGGTGGGAGATTCGGATCTCTTAGTTGAAATGACCGGAACCGATATGCCTTCTTTATTATTGGCAACAATGATTGTAGCTTGTGATTTTGCAGATGCTGGGTACACAATCTTACCTTGTTTGGTTAAACACCCATATGATACCGGAATTGCTAAAGATATAGTAACCCCATTTTATTTTCAAAAGCCCGTTAAAACAAGTTTTGACGCTGTTGAAAAGCTCTTAGGGGAGTGTTTTTCAGAAGAAAAAATTCTGATAGCCCTTTCACGGATGGGTGTTTTTGCTTCTGTTGAAGATGATGTTATTACTATTGTTCCTCCTCCTTATAGGAATGACTTTTTACATGAAGTAGATATTATTGAAGATGTTATGATTGGTAATGAGCTTTCATCTTTTCCACCAGAAAAGCCAAATGACTTTACCATTGGGCGCTTGCTTCCGCTAACAACATTCAGCAGAAAAGCAAAAACGCTTATGGTTGGTTTGGGATACCAAGAAATGATTTTTAACTACCTCGGTTCTGGAAAAGATTACATCGAAAAAATGAATATTGATGGAAGCGATGTTATTGAGATTTCAAACCCGATGACAGAAAACTTTCAATTTGTGCGCCCTTCAATTATTCCGTCATTGTTAAACGCGGAGTCTGTTTCTGGAAATGCGCCGTACCCACACAAAGTTTTTGAAATTGGTAAAACTGCAAAGCTTTGTGACAGTGAAGATACAGGAACAAAAACGATACAAGATTTAGGCTTTTTAACTGCCGCAAACGATGCAAACTATAATACGGTGGCAAGCGAAGTTGCAACTTTGTTACACTTTTTAGACCATGAATATACTGTTACAGAAGCAAACGATCCACGCTTTATTGCAGGGCGCCAAGCAAACGTTCTGGTAAATGGCGAAGTTGTAGGTGTTTTTGGTGAAGTTCATCCACAAGTACTTGAAAACTGGGCTATTACCGTGCCATGTGTTGCCGGTGAAATAAATGTGGAGAAATTAATTAATAAGTAACAATTAATAATTAATATGAGAAAGCTTCAGAGTGGTTATGGCTACTTTGAAGCTTTTTTTATCTTCTCTGTCTATTCACAATTTCTTGTACAACTTCTTCCAGTCGTTCAATAGCATATTCAAAAAATTGCTTAAAGGCGGGGCAAAAGTAGTTTTTGTCTAACTGAGCGCCTGTAAAACTATCTCTGTCTCGTCTGCAGCCGCCACGACATAAAGGATACCACTTACACACCTTACAATCATCATCCACATACTGTGACTTTTCAATAAATTCAATTTCTTTTCGCTTTTTGCTTATCTCTTCGAAGGAATCAGCGTTTATGTTCCCAATGTTATAATCGTCCAAAACATAAAAATCGCATGGGTACACGCCTCCATCGGCTTCTATAACATTTTGAAAAGTGCAGTTTCCCATCATTCCACAAGACTCAGGTGGATGCCCTAAGAGCATCATTACAAGGTTGTCAAAGTAGCGAACAGAAACAGGCTTGTCTCGCATAAAACTTCTGTACCAAAGATCAAAAAGTGTTTTAAGAAACTGGGTGTATATGTGAGGTGTAAGGGACCAAGGATGTTTTCCTCGCTCTTCTCCTATGGGGTCAAGACAGGGAATATATTGCTGGTAGGTAAAATTGTTTCTTTCAAAAAAAGCGTACACGTCTTTTATGTTTTTTACAAGGTTTGAAGTAATAACGGTTAAAATATTGTATTCAACCTTGTGATTGTCGAATAACTGCGATGCACGGAGAACACGGTTGAAGGTGCCTTTTTGGTCTGCATCAAAGCGAAGCGAGTCATGAACTTTTTTGTTGCCGTCCATAGAAAGACCTACTAAAAAGTTATTTTGTGCAAAAAAGGCAGCCCATTCATCATTTATGGAAATGCCATTGGTTTGAATTGCAAAATGCACTTGTGTATCTTCTGGCCTGTATTTTTTTACAAGGGTAACGAATTCTTTATAAAAATCTAGACCACAGAGCGTAGGCTCTCCCCCCTGAAAGGCAAATGTGCAAGGATTATATCCCTCTTCAAAGGGCTTCTTTACAAGGTTTTCTAAAGTCTCTTGGCTCATCATGCCATAGCTTTTTACCTCACGCTTTTCTGTTTCGTCGCAATAAAAGCAGTACGAACAGCGCATGTCACATAGTCCACTTGCAGGTTTTATGAGAATATGAATAGGTGTTTGCAAACCTTTTTTTGCCATCGCATAGTAAGTATACCAAAAATAAAAAGGGCTGTCAAAAGACAGCCCGATTGTTTACTTAAATATGTACTTCATTTCCTTTGCGTAATAGTCACTAAGTTTGTGGCGCATTACATCTTGCTTTGCAGAAAGCTCTTTTCCAACCTCAAAAGGCTTTGCAAGAAGCACAAAGCGAAAGATCCGTTCAAAAAGTCTAAATCCATTTTTACTGTTAATAAGACTTAGTATTTCATTTTCAAATAACGTATGAATGTCTTTATTGTCCATTAATTCTGCATAGTCTTTATATTCTATATTGTTATCTTTTGCATATGCTTTTAACTCAGATTCTTCTGGAATTATCAAGGCTCCAAGGTGTTTTTCATCTTGGCCTAAAACAACCACTTGTGAAATGTACTGAGAGAGCTTCATTTTTTGCTCAATAGGTACTGGCTCAATGTTTTCTCCGCCTCTAAGAACAATGGTGTCTTTTATTCGTCCGCGAATACTTACTTCTCCGTCAATTGTTTTTAAACCGAGGTCACCTGAATTAAACCATCCATCCTTATCAATAACGGCCTTTGTTAAGTCGGGGCGTTTGTAGTAGCCTTTCATAACAATTCCACCGCGAATGTAAACTACACCTTTTTGGCCCGGTGGAAGTTCTTTTCCATCTTCGCCTACTATTTTTACTTCAACTCCGTCAAGAGGTTTTCCTATAGTACCAAAAATAGGTTTTCTAAGAGGGCGTACACTTACAACAGGTGAAGTTTCTGTAAGTCCATAACCTTCAACGAGGTTAATTCCAACGGTCCAAAAGAAGTTGTCTACTGCAGGAGGAAGCGCTCCACCTCCTGAAACGGCTCCTCTAAAACCTGTGCCAAGCTTTGCTCGTACTTTTTTGAAAATTATTACATTGCCAAGCGCTTTTAAAGGACAAAGAAGGAGCCATGGAAGGCCCATGGTGAGCCAATCTAAAAAGGCATTATTTTTCTTAAAACGAGCTTCTTTATTAAAAAGTTTTCTATCCATTTTTGAGTGTAAATTTCCAACAGTAACAAAAAATTTGTAAAGGGCAAGGACTATACCACCTGTTTTTCGCATAGAGCGGTCAACACCTTCAAATACTGCTTCAAAAATTCTTGGAACGGCAGGCATGAGTTGTGGGTTAAGTGTTTGTAAGTCGGGAAGCATTATGCTACCTATTGGTTTAGAGTAACAAATAGCAGCACCTTGTAATAAAATCATATATTCACAAGAGCGCTCAAATGAATGCCAAACAGGAAGAACGCAAAGAGCTTTTTCGCCTGGGTTAAGGTAAATGCGCTCTGGCAGGTCTGTAAACTGAGAAAGGAAGTTGGAGTGTGTTAGCATTACACCCTTTGGCTCACCTGTTGTTCCTGATGTAAAAATAATACAAGCAATTTCTTCTTTTGTACCTGCTTCAAGTTCTTCTTCAACTTTGTTTGGATTTTTTACTCTATATGCGGCGCCATCTTTTTTTAAATCTGCAAAGGAGCTCACTTTTACTTTGTGCTTTTTTGCTTCTGCAATTGTTACATCACTTACGGTGTCGAATGAGATTATCTGCTTTAAGGATGGAGCTTCTTTTTTTAGCATTAGAATTTTTATTACTTGCGTTTCATTTTCTGCTATAACTAGTTTGCACTCCGTAGTTGCTAAAATATATGAAAGATCCTGTGGTGTTGCATCACACCCTCGCGGTACGTCGCCTGCACCCATAGCCATAATACCAAAGCTTGACTCAAGCCACTCTTTTCTGTTATCAGCAATGAGCCCGACAAGCTCGCCTCTTTTCACTCCAAGAGATAATAAACCTGCAGATACATCATATACACTTTGTAAAAGGCTCGAAAAACTTGTAGGAAGGAAAAAGCCTTTTGCATCTTTTTCATACTGTGCCACAACGTTTGGCCATTTTAAAACTGAGTTTCGTAATAGTTTTGGAACTGTGTTTACTGTTTCCATTTTTTTGTCTCCATTAAAACAAAATATCAAAGTTTGTCATTTTAAGTATTATACTGATGAGTGTTTAAAAAATCAAGGTTTTTATGATAAAAAAGTAAATTATTATGTGTTTTTCCTTGACAATAAGTTGTTTTAGTGTATAATAATATATAAATGTACAATTTTATATGATTGTATAAAAATTAAGGAGAAAAAAATGAAAAGAATTGTTTTTGTATTAATTCTTATGGCAATTGTTGCAGCGCCTGCGTTAGCAATTGATATCTCTGCTGGGGGCTCTTTTGGTCTTGGATTACCAATCTTGCGTGGTAGCGATTATGATGATGTTCAAAAAACACTTGAATCATTTGAAGATGCTGGGGGTGATTTGGATGAAAAGAAATTAGCCTTTTACCCGCAAATTGATGCTGTAATTTCAATGATTCCTTTTCTTTCATTAGAAACAGGGGTCGGGTTTTTAAGCTCAAAAGAAACGCAATCGGTTACTATTATGGGTGCTACCGTGGATACTGAGTTTATGCGAACGGAAATAGTTATTCCTACAATGATTCGAGGCTCATTCGAGTATCCATTACAACTAGGATTGGCATCAGCGGGTGTTACCTATATTTCTGTTGGTACAAAACTGGGTATTCCTCTTGCAAGTTATATGACTTCAAAATCAAATCTTGCTGGACTTGGCATTGACCAAGAAATTGACGCCGCTCCTGTTGTATTAGACTTGGCTTTTGCTGTTGGACAAGAGTTTAGACTAGGCGAAAAAAACTATATTGGAATAAGAGTGGCCTATGACTTGAATTTACTTGCTCCCTATGACGAAGAAGATGTAGATGCAGTTTCTGCAGGTTTATCGGACCTGCAACATGACAACCTATTGTTTGGTATCACTTATCGATATATGTTCTAAGTGAACATGTAAAAAATCCCTACCCTCTCGGGTAGGGATTTTTATTAAGTGCAATGTGCGTTATAAGCTGTAACAGCCGTTTACGTTTTATTACCCGCTTATTTTTTCGATAATTGGAAGCTGGTATGTTTTGTATTTTTCAATATTTGCTTCATACATCCTAAGTGTAACACCAAGGTCTTGATCTAATCTATTTATTGGTATCCAGTTTTCTTGAGGAACGCCATCAGGTTGCTCTGCACTGATGTAAATATCGATTCCACCACTTTCATCAAGTTTCATGCCTGCGTTTGCGCCTACACTGTATTTGTAATGTTCATTTGGAATAAATAAAAACTTTTCTGTATCATACACGGTAAAGGACCAAAAGGCATCTGCGGGAGGTAATTCATCTTTTGACATTGATATTTTATAATCATACATTGCGTTCATGTTTTGCCCATCTGCAGTAGTGATTTTTGGGTACACAGCATATTCTGCAGGTAACCCAAGCGGGCCCAATACGGTAGCTGTTAACAATTCTTCAATACTAGATTCTGCATTTGGCTTAAACATATTAAGAGTTTCTTCTACACTAAGTTTACCATAGCCTATTGCAATATCTCTTTTTAGTTCCTGCATGATTTTAAGAACTTTTTCTGTATCAAGTGTAGCATAGGTGTTTTGCTTGTTTGGCTCAACACCATATTTTTTTACGATTGAAAGCATTTCTTTGTCTATGTGATTTTTATCCTTAAATGATAAATGGTCAACAATAAACTGCATTGTGCCCAATAAATCTCCACCATATACAATTGCATCTGTTCCAAAGGCAGGTAGCTCAACAGCCGTTGTTTTGGGTGTTTCAACATTGTGATACTCAGAGTATGTTTCAATAGTTGTATTTTTTATTGCTGAAAGATTTTGTTCTAATCTAATAGGTTCAACTTGGTGGGGCATAGCTCGCACAAAAGAAGTTCCTAATGAGCCAGAAAGCTTTACAACAGCATCGTAATTTTCTTCATCGAAGTCGGCGTAGTTCTTTGTTAAGTCACTATAAAAAAGGACGGATGTTTCATTTTTAAAATCACCATTTTTTGTGGCCAAAGGAACGCTAATAGAATGGTCAAAAGATGATACTTCAAGTGCTATAAAGTTTGAGTCAAACTTAGGGTAGGTTATAATTACGGGCTCTTCCCTTACATCAAGGGTTGCAATTAGATATAGGGTGTCATTATTAGGTCTAGGAACAGCCGTCATTCTATGGTCTGCAATTTCTGTTTTTTTGTCTAATTTATTCCAGCCTGCAGTAGGTTCATATCCACTTACTGGAACTCTTGTTAAGTTGCTTATGGCATTATATCCTGCAACATAGGGATAGGTATACGTTACTAATTCTTTTAAACTCTCATCCGAGTTTAAATCCATGTTTTCGGGCTGTGTTGTTTGACACGCCAGAAAAAAAGTGCTTGCTAACAAGCACGTTCCAATTACTTTTTTCATATTATTCTCCTTGTAGCACACCAACTTTGTGGGGTGATTATTCAGGAGTATAATAAAGGGTATGTCTTAATGTAATCTTAAGAGAGGTTGTATATTCTCACAATAAAGACAGATTTTTATCCATAAGGCATGCAATTCTATAGGTTTACATAGAATTTACGCTCTTGAAAAAGAATATAAAGTGTTCAAAAATCAATGTTTACGAAAAAAATTGAAATTCACTCAACTGTCTGCCGCAAGTTAGACGAACGGCGTTAAGGGGGTTGTGGTAATAGGTACTTTCTGTTTCAAGTTTGGTTGTCTTGTTATGTGTGGACAAGAAGGGTGGCATGCGTAATAGTTCTTTAAAACCTGTAAGCTTAAAAAAGCCGCGCAAGGAAAGGGAGAGTTTGAGAGGGAAAAACTGCGCGCTGCAAAAAGCTGGTTTTCCCTCTCATATTAAAAAAAAGGAACATTTTAAAAAAGAAAAATCCACTATTAAAGGAAAATAAATTTAAAATAATCGCAAAACAGCGTTTTGCAAAACTTCTACAAGTCGTCAACCAATGCAGTAGATTTAGCATAAGCAGTAGATTTTGCCTCGAAAAAGTCGGTTTTTATCAAGTTAGCATTTGAATATTGGTTAATCCA
>CAYJLT010000029.1:0-17971 GCA_964371295.1 uncultured Treponemataceae bacterium | reverse complement strand
TAGTATTCATACCCCTATTCTAATATGTTTCGTCATTCATTGCAAGGAAGTCAGCAATAACTTCGTCAACTCTTTTTATTTCACGCTCTAAAATTCGCTCATAATTTAAGTCGCCAGTATTAATTCTAAAAGACTCGTCTTCCATGTTTTGTATTCCTGTAAGTGTCAAAAAATAGAATTTTCCTTGATTTGCCTTTTCTGCCCAAAGTTTTGCTTCTTTCCAGTAATAAAGGCCTGCAACATAACAGCTTTTTGCTGTTTCTAAGTCTCTGAGGTATTCTTCTTTCCAAGGGGCATCATAAAAGTATGCAACCTGCTTATCCCAGTACCTACCAAGTCTCATATGTTGTTCAATCAGCTTTAAGTTTACATGCATCATAAAAAGATAGCGGTATTTTTCCCAGTCTTCTTCATTTCTAATATGGGTGAGCGCATGTTGTGGGTTTGCAAAGTCTGCAGCCACTGCTCTTTCAAGCCAATATATATTTTCCATAACATCATCGGGATATTGTTGGTAGTGTACATGATATAAATTATAATACTGCTCTTTAAAACTAACAGCAAAAGAACTAAAGAGCAGCATTATAAAAAGGAGGAGCAAGGTTGCGAGCAAACACTTTGATATACATCGAAACCTTGTATGAAAAATGAAAAAACTCATATTTTATTATCGGAATTTTAAAAAAAAGATTAAGGTTTTATAAAGATTTTATGCTAGGTTCTATATATGACCAGACAATTTCAGAAATTTTTTCTTGGCTTTGGGAAGCGTCTATGCGAACTATTTTCATGGTTGTAAGTTTCTTTGCAATCATTTTTTCATAGTACTTAAATACTTTTTCGTATTCTGTATGGGTGCTTTCTAAAAAGTCAAGCTTTTCATAAATTTCAGCTTCCCCGCGACTTTGGGCTCGTTTTAGAGACTCTCTTGGTTCTATATCAAAGTAGATAACGAGCTCAGGTAACGGAAAGTTATCATTTAACTTCGCAGGAAGCTCTTCTCCACATGTCACACCTTGATACGCAAGGTTAGAAAAAAGGTATCGGTCGCACACACAGAGCTTACCGTTATTGCAATTTTCAAGTATTCCACCTTTTCCATAAAGATGCTCTGCCCTGTCGGCTGCAAAGAGGTGAACTACTGTTGTAGGATGTGCTTCAACTTCACCTTTTAGTATACTTCTTAAAAATTTTCCTGTGTGTAAGTTTGTAGGTTCTGCCGTAAAAAAGGCTCCAGTTGATGATATTTTATCTTCTAGCAATTTTAATTGGGTGGATTTTCCAGAACCATCTATTCCTTCAAATACAATAAAATTTGAGATAGTTTGTTTTGAAGAGGCTGTTTTTAATGTGGTTTCAGTAATAAAATCTTTTGTATGCATACTACCCCTTTATACCATATCTTGAATAAATTGTATATTCCCTTTTCCCTTTTTATCCTTATAATACTGTAAAAAAAGTGCTTTTTTGTCTATGAAATTATTTAATTTTCTGATATTATTAGTATGGATATTTATGAAAAAAATGGTTTTTACCTATTCATTTAGTATTATTTTTCTCGTTATTTTTTTGACCCTTGTTTCGCTTTTTGTGTGGCCAATTATGGAAAAGGTGGGTTTAGAGTTAGAGAAAATTCAAAGAAACTATATAGCACTTTTAGAAGAAAATATAGGTGTAAGTATATCATATGATTCACTGTCTCCATCAATTTTATCGGGATTGAGAATATCTAATATAATAATAAGTGATGTAGAAAATGAAAGCTCTCTCATTTCTATAAAATCAATAAAGCTGCAATGGAATATACTTAAGTTGGTAGGTGATAATCCAACCGATGCTTTCGGGAAATTGGTAATTACAGGTTTATCAGCAGAGTATGATTATATACAACATGGTGGAGTTGTTCAAAAATTAATCAAAGCTATTAGTGGTACGCAAGTAGTGGATGAAGAGCAATTTGTGGGTATAGATGAAAGTAATCACGAGAATGAAGATATGAAAGAGCTAATAAAAAATGCTCTAAAGCCTATTTTTGCATTACCTATTGATGTTCAATTACGGAATACTTCTCTATCATATTTGAGTAATGCTGTGCGTGTTGAAACTATTTTTTCACTAATAGAAATATCTGACCAAGGTAGCGAAGGACAATTAAACCTTAATGTAAGTGGCATAGTGAGAGTACAATCACAGGGCGAAGTATCAGAGTTTGGAGAGCTAGTAAGTTCGATATCATTAAAAGGGCGCTTGACTGATGTTTTAGAAAATAGCTTTGCACAATGTAGTATTTCTTCTGCTCAAGGTTCTGACTACATTATTCCTAGGCTTGATTTTCATACTTTTTTTTCAAATAACATGATTCATGCAGTGGCTATGCAAAATGTCTTGCCGTTTTCTATTGAGTTTGTGAGCGACCTAATCTCACAGCAAGCAACATTTGCATTCCATGCTGAGAACTTTGAATTATTTGACTTAATATCGTACCAAGGTGAAAATGAATTACTCCTGAATTTAAAAGGCACTGAAATAAGCGGTTTATATACTATTAGCTATAACTGGGGAACTGAAGAAGTTGACTATGTCTTAAATGGACAATCGATTCTTTCTCGGTTAGTGCTTGGCGAAAAAATTATACTTGATTATGCCATAAAAGGTGATAAAGATGTGTTCACCATTGAAAATTTTAATGTGCTTTCTGATAAATTAACTGCAGACTATTCTGGTAGCATAAATTTACAAACTTATATCCCAGAAGGAATCCTTACTGTAAATTCTTTCACTGCACCGAGTGGAGATACTCTCTCAAGCGAAATATATATTGACTCTTTAGGTAACGAACTCATAATTTTTGCACCCCAAATATTGCTTGGTGAAAAATCATTAACCGCCCTTCAAATAGAAGCCGAAAGAATTGGCAACACTCTAAATTTTGCGTTTGAAGTATCTGATTACTCAAGAGCTGAAACATCTGAGCCTGGATTGTTGTCCGCTAATGGCAGCTTTGACTTTGGAGATGATTTATTTTTGCAAGTTGAGGTATTAAGTGATAGCTTATTCTTAGCTTCTGTTAATGAAATCGCCTTATGGTATTTGCCTCAAGAAAAGTCACAATCACTAGCACTGATTAGTGAAAGCCTTACACCGTATATCTTCTCGTTTGATGCATTTTTTTCTACAGATTTTTCAACTTTTTCATATAGTTTGCCATATGCTATTATTGCAAACACACAAGAAGATGATGAGTTTCTATTATTTTCTGCAAATGGAAATGAATCTCTTTTCCAAATACCTACTTTGGATATGCTTATTGCAGGGCAGTCGATACAAGCAGAAGCAAGTGGTGACTTAGGAGACAATGACTCAGAAATATTTTTTAATTCATCCATATTTTTTAACTCCCTTCCATACACTTTTTCTGGGGTCGTTATTCCTAACGAGTCTTTAACAGTGAGTGGAGATTACAATTTTAACCTCGGACTTGAGTTTATAGATAGTTCGCGTTTTGCAGCAACAAGTCAAACTCAGTCCTTACCAATTTCAATTAATGACTCATTATATTCACTATCGTTTGATTCCAATCTAACATATAATTCGCCTACTGATTGGATTGCAAATATTGTAAATTTTAATATTGAAAATATATCTTCAACTAATATTTTAAGACCGTCATTATTTGTTGCAGGAAATATAAGCCCTGATGGCGCATTTTTTGAGCAAGTTGTATTTTCTGATGATTTATCAACTCTCGAAGGTGTTTTGGCAACTTCATGGAACATTGATAACTCTGTACTTGGTAATGTTACCTTTAATCTTGCAATGGAGGATTCGTTTTCAGATGAAAAGTATGAGCTTAACTTAGAAGCGTTTAATCTTTCAGGGTCTTCATTCAGTGACAGTGATTTTCTTGAAAATATGTTTTTCTCAGCAGATGCTTTAATTCAAGACTCACCATCAGGAAGGTTTGCAAATTTCCAAACAGAAACAAATACCATTAATGCAAGATTCACAGCCCAAGGTTCTCTTGCAAACCCCTCTGCGAGCCTTATAGTTGATAATTCATCATTTCAATTGGGCTCAAACGCATCAGAATTTTCAGGTAGTATATCTCTTGAGGATTATGCAATTACAGCTAATAATGTAAATATAGAGTATGGTGATGTAGGTTTTCAAAATCTTAATGGAAGTGTTTCTTTGAAAGATTTTAATGGAAACCTGGATGGGTTTGTTTTTGGTAGATTATCAGACTCTTCATATTTTGCAGAAAAAACATTCTCAAGTCCAGTGGAAATTTCTCTAGAATCACCTATGATGAGTGAGCAAATTCCTTTTAGCGAAAGACTATTTAAACTAAACGTTATATTTAGCGAAATTACTTCACCCTTTTTGCCGCCTCTAACAGATTACACTATTGAAATTGCGCGAACTCCTGGGAGGTTTGACTTGAGTGCGGGAATAAATTCTGAAGTAACTGGTTATTTCCTTGATTCAGGTGAAATAAGTCTTACTGCAAATGAAGGATTTTTTGTTGAGTTCGATGCATTTGGTATTTATGATAAAAATGAGCTTACCTTAGTTCTCGATAATATTTTTGCAAATGCTGAAGATTTTAGTAAACTAGTTGATTTACCAGTGTTTTCACTACACTCAGGCATAGCTACAGGTACAGGAACTCTTACTGGCCCATTAAATGACTTGCAAATAAATGCAAGTCTTCATGGAACTAATATGGAGATTAGTGTTCCAGACTATGTTAATGAGCGATTAATTTGTGTTGATTTCCCTGTTACAGTTTCACAAAATGTTTTTTCTGCAGAAAATGCATTATTTGTTTCGCAAGAAACACAAACAGATGTAAATCTGTCTGTTGCCTTGTCTATGGAACAGCTGGAGTTTACATATATTTCATTAGACATTAAAACACTTAATAATGAGTATGTGCTTGGGCGGTATGGAATGCCTTATGGTACATTCGAAGGTTTAGCCGAAACAGACCTCGAACTGTATGTAACACCGGATCTTGTGGATGTAAAAGGAGATATTAACACAAAAGAAGTAGAAGCAATTATTACAATTGTGCCATCAGACGACCCTACGGTAGAGGTTGGGGGAGATGTAATTGTTGACTTAGTTATTACGGTTGAGAATCAGTCACAATTATACCTTCCATCAAAAACAAACCCTATTATTCGAGGTCTTGTAAGTCAAGTGGAACCACTCATTATTCAAATGAACACACAATATGGAACATCCTTAATTTCTGGAAATTTTACTATGCGAGGTGGGGAAATATTATACCTTAATAGAACCTTCTTTGCACGTGAAGCAAGTGCAGTATTTTATGATAGCCTTGAGACATTTGACCCACGCTTAACCGCAAGTGCTGAAATACGAGAAAGAGATGAAAATGGAGACACCGTTAGAATCTTGTTATCAGTAGAAGATCAGCCGCTGAGCCAATTAGATCCTAGTTTTGAATCTGTCCCTGCTATGAGTGAGCAAGAAATAATGACATTACTCGGTCAAATTATCATTGGGCAAAGTGAGGATGCAAATCCACTGGCATTACTTGGAGGCCTAGCAGATTATGGAACTCAAATTGTTGTTTTTAGGAATATTGAAAACCAGGTTCGAGATTTATTGAACCTAGATCTATTTTCATTTAGAACGATGTTTTTGCAAAATGCAGTGGGTTATGCCCTAGATAACACAGGGGAAGAAACTCTTGCAGTTGGTGATTTTCTGGATGGTACAACCATATATATAGGGAAATATTTAAATGAAACACTGTATGCAGATGCATTATTAAGTGTCGTTTTTGATAGTGATAGACAAGATTTAGGCCTGGGGGGGCTTGTCTTTCAACCCGAATTTGGGTTAGAATTACCTTCACCGTTTGCAACTATTCGTTGGAGTATTGCGCCGGATTTAACAACTGACTGGAACTTATTAGTACCATATACCTCAATAAGTTTTTCATGGAAATTTAATTTATAATTATAGCAGATTTTGGAGGCTTTATGAATTATAGAAAAATACTCTTTGTAGTACTTTGCATTTTTGCATTGGTATCAAGAGTTGTAGCACAAACATCAGATGATTGGTATTATGATAAAGAAATTGTCGAAATTGATTTTACTGGCTTGAAATCCGTAGACCCACTTGATTTGGACAGTGTTGTATCAAGTTTTTTGGGAGAAAACTTTTCAGATGATATTTATTCAGAAATATTAAATAGAATATATGCTTTAGAATATTTTGATGATATTATTCCAACAGCAGTTCCTGCAAACCCACAACGTGACGCAGTTATATTAGAATTTGCAGTTGTAGAAAGGCCAATAATATCGAAACTTATTTTTTCGGGTAATGATGAATTGCGAAATGGAGAATTGCTTGACACAATTTCAATCGCCGAAAATGATATTTATATTGCAAGTAATGTTATAGTTGATGAAAGACGAATTCGAGATTTATACTTTCAAAAAGGATTTACCAACATTACTGTTTCTTCAGAAACTAAAGAAACTGATGATGGAATCGAAGTTACCTTTCTTATTAATGAAGGGCGATCCACTGTCATTAGTCTTATTGAATTTCAAGGTAATTCAATTGCTTCAAGCCAAACATTAAAACGAAACTTACAGTTAAAAGAAGTGGGGCTTTTCCAAGATGGTGCATTCCAAGAGTCAACATTGGAGCAAGATAGGCAAGCTATTTTGTTCTTTTATCAATCGAGAGGGTACATTGATGTGATTATTGAAGATATTGTAAGAGAAGCACAATACAATGCTGATAAAAATAGGGATGAGCTAACACTTACCTATATAATCCAAGAAGGTTCTCAATACTTTTTTAATGGACTTTCATTTGAAGGCAATGTTGTGTTTTCTGATGAAGATTTGCTAGAACTACTTAGTATGACAGAAGGTGATGTCTTTAACCAAATACGTTTTCAAGAAGGTCTTACGGCTATTGCAGACTTGTACTACGAAAATGGCTACACATCAAATACGTTTTTCCCTGAGGTTAATAAGGATGCGCAAGATAATATTGTAACAACTACGCTATACATTACAGAGCAAGTAAGAAGCCATATTGAGAATATTAGCATCGTAGGAAACGAAAAAACACAAGATTATGTTATTTTACGTGAAATCCCGTTAGAAACAGGCGATATATTTTCAAAAGCAAAAATGGAAACAGGTCTTAGAAGTTTGTTTAATTTACAGTTCTTTTCGGCAATTGTACCCGAAATCGTACAGGGCTCAGAAGCAAATCTGATAGATATAGTTCTTAATGTGGAAGAACAGTCAACAGTTGGTGTTGAGTTTGGTGCAACCTTTTCTGGTGTAACCGACCCCGACTCGTGGCCAGTTTCTCTCTTTGCTAACTGGTCTGATAAAAACTTTTTAGGTACGGGGCGAAGCATATCTGCGAGCATAAAAGGATCTAATGATGAGCAATTATTATCATTTAATTATGGAGATTCTTGGTTTTTAGGGCTCCCGCTTACATTTAATGCAGGCTTTTACGTTGAGCACACTTCAACTACAACGCTTTATAATAATTACCTTCCAACAGGACTAAATACAACTGAATATTTTATGGACTATAACCAATTGGCCTTTGGTTTGAATTTTGGTCTAGGTAAAAGATGGGTATGGAATGCAGGAACCCTCTCAACTGCTGGTGGGTTTAACAATGCTTTTTTACAGAATTTTTATGAAGCAGAATTGTATGAGCCTGTGGATACCGTTATTAGTGATCGCCATGGAAAATTTGGTGTTGAGAACTCTGTTTTTGCAAGAGTGTCATTTGATGCACGTGATCTTTATTACGATCCTTCAAAAGGCTGGTTTGCAAGACAACAATTTTCTTGGACTGGTTTAATTCCGGAAGTTGAATCAGAATACTTTTTAACAAGTGATACTAAAGGCGAAATTTACTTTACTTTGCTTGATTTACCTGTATCAGAAGTGTGGAATTTAAAATTCGTACTTGCTGGGTATTCAAATTTATCATTCCTTATACCAGCAAATAATTCACCGATTGGTTCTGAAAATATATTGTCAATTGATGGTATGTTTAATGGTCGAGGTTGGGGACAAACAGGTGAAGATCAATCATACAATGTTGAAGGAGCTGCAATGTGGTCAAGTTTTTTAGAGCTTAGAATGCCATTAGCACCAGGTGTTTTTTCTTTAGATTTCTTTATGGATGCTATTGCTATAAAAGATACGCCACAGGATTTTTTTACAAATCTTTCTGGGGATGATTTTTATTATAGCTTTGGGCCTGGAATGCGCTTTTCCATACCTCAGTTTCCCCTTAGGCTTTTATGGGCATGGTCATTCAAAATTGAAGATGGTCAGTTCCAATGGAATTCACAAACTGATAATATAGGATCATTTGTTCTTTCCTTTAACATAACAAACCAATAATAAACTATAATTTATAGGAGAAAATATGAAAAAAATCATTAGTATATTTGTTTTATTTATGTTGTGTGTGTCTTTTGCAGTTTCACAGCAAATCACAATGTTTGGTGTTGTTGATACATCATTGGTGTATACTACATACTTTAGAAATACATCTGCCGTTAGAAACTATGATTCAAGAAGGCTTGCGTTTCAAACTGAAATTGATGAACTTACAAATGATTTGCGTGACTTACAGGCACGCAAACTAGAACTAGAAGCAAGCGGAGACAGAACACAAGCTATTCGCCTTGAAGCACAAATCGCAGAAGATGCGCAATATTTGCAAGAATATTCTTATGCAAAAAATATTGAACTTGAAAATTTACGAAAAAATCTTGAAAGCTCAGATGAATTTTATCAAAACCTCTATGAAGTTATTGGAAACATTGCAGAAGAAGAAGGCTTTAGTATGATTTTGGACTTGCAGGATGATTCAATTCTTTGGTACAGTCAAAGTGTTGATATAACGCGAGAAGTAATAACTCGTTTAGGCTCACTATAGTTATAACGTGGTTTTTTTTAGAATACTAAGGGTATGCGTTTATGGAGATTGAAAAAACTTCACAAACGCCCTTAATGCAACAATACAATAAAATAAAATCTCAATATCCAAATGAAGTGCTGTTTTTTCGCCTAGGTGATTTTTATGAGATGTTTGACTCTGATGCCATTGAAGTTTCAAGATTATTAAACTTGACCCTAACTAAAAGAGGTGCAAACCCGATGTGTGGTATTCCCTTTCATGCATCTCGAGTATACATTGCACGCCTTTTGCGTCTTGGAAAAAAAATAGCAATTTGTGAACAAACATCCCTTCCCACTGGGGGTAAAGGTATAGTTGAGAGAAAGGTAGTTGAAGTAATTACCCCAGGAACTGTTGTTGAACATGAATATCTTGAGCAAAGTACTAACAACTTTTTGGCCGCAATATGCCATATAGATGCAAGTAAAAGTATCTCATATGCGTATATAGATATTTCGACAGGTGAGTTTTTTGCCACTAGTTGGAATGTAAAAAACACTGAAGAAGAGCTATCAAAAGAGCTCGGGCGCTCGCTGCCTAGAGAGCTCTTAGTTTCAAGAACCTTGCTACAAAATCCAACACTACAAAGTATACTCCAACACTTTTCAACAATTTCTATTAACTGCGAAGATGATTGGCATTTTTCTCATGAGGTGTGCTACAAAACACTTACACGACAATTTAAAACAGCAAATCTTAACTCATTTTCTTTAGATAAGAATTCACCCGAAATAGCCGCAGCTGGTTGTCTGTTAGATTATGTTTTTAGAAACTCAGGCTTTTCTGGCAATGATGGAATATTAGCGCATGTTAAAAATTTAAAAGTTTATAAAGATTCTGAATTTGTTCTTATTGATGACTCTTCAAGAAGAAATTTAGAGCTTATCTCAAACTTAAGAGATGGTGGTGTTCAATACAGCTTACTTGAAACTGTTCTTCATACAAAAACAGCTATGGGCAGTCGCTTGCTTCGAAGCTATTTTATGCATCCTTCAACATCAATAAAACACATTACTTCTCGACAGCTGCACGTAAATGCACTTTTAAGGCAAAATACTACTCTAGAAAACATTCGAGGAATTTTATCTCATATACTCGATGTAGAGCGTCTCGTAAGTAGAATAGCATTAGAAAGAGCTCATGCAAAAGATATTCAAGCATTACGGGCAAGTTTAGAACACTGGATAAGTATTAGAAAGGAAATGGAAGTTTTTACAGATTCTTCTTTTTCTGATGTGCTTTGTTCAACTTCAATTGAGAATGCAGAAAAGCTTATTTCCACAATATCTTCCGCCCTTGTTGATGAACCATCAACGAGTTTAACCGAGGGAAACCTTATAAAACAAGGTTGGTCAAAGGATCTTGACCAGCTGAGAGATATTCAAAGCAATTTTAATAGAATTCTCGATGAATATATTGAAGATGAAAAGCAAAAAACGGGAATAATAAATTTAAAAATACGCTACAATCGAAATATTGGCTATTACATGGAAGTTACAAAAGGCAAATTAGAATTTGTACCAGAACACTTTATCTTACGTAGGACTATGGTTAATGGAGACCGTTATACTACGACTAGATTACAAGAGTTAGAGCAGGACTTATTGAGTTCAGGAAGTAAGATAATTGAGCTTGAACGAGACTTGTTTTTAAGTCTAAGAGCTCAAATTGCACTGCACATAGAGTACCTCCTTTTTGTATCATCAGAAATTGCATATGTTGATACAACGTGTTCTCTTACATATGCAGCAATTTTGCATAATTGGTCGTGCCCTGAATTAATTGAAGGAAAAATGCTAGATATAAAAGAGGGTAGACACCCTGTTGTCGAAATGCATCTTCCATCGGGAGAGTTTGTTCCAAATGATACTTATTTTGATGAGAAACATTTAGCACTTATCACTGGACCTAATATGGCTGGTAAGAGTACTTACTTGAGGCAAAACGCTCTTATCGTTTTTTTAGCACAAATTGGCTCTTTTGTTCCTGCAACTTCTGCTAAAATTGGTATCGTAGATAGAATATTCTGTCGGGTAGGTGCCTCAGATAATCTGGCTCGCGGAGAATCAACATTTTTAGTTGAAATGAGTGAAACAGCTTTAATATTGCGCTCTGCCACAGATAAAAGTCTTGTAATAATGGATGAGGTTGGACGTGGAACATCTACTGAAGACGGACTTTCAATAGCATGGGCAATTTGTGAACACTTATTGAACGAAATAGGGGCTCGCTCCTTTTTTGCCACACATTATCATGAACTTACGCGCATCACACATGAAAAATTAAACCTATTGTGTTTAGATGTAAAAGAGCAAGATGAACATATTATATTTACAAAAAAAATCCGCCTTGGTGCAACAGAAAACTCATATGGAATTCATGTTGCACGGCTTGCTGGGGTTCCAAGTGAAATTATTGATAGAGCACAAGTAATATTAGATAGCCTTCAATATAAAACTACATGGACAGAATTGCCTAAAACAAAGCTTCCTTCTGATAATGATAATAATACAAATACTGCAGCAGCTTTAGGCCTTTTTGCAGATGAAGAGTTAGTTTTAAATGAATTTTTATCATGTAATGTTGATTCGCTTACACCCTTGGAAGCACTCCAATTACTAGCACGCTGGAAAAATACCTTATCAACAAAATAAACTATAGCGTATAAAATTTGAATTAAAGCACTATAATATACGTATGAGTATTTTAAAATACAATTACTATATAAAAAGTTTTTTTGCGTATATGCTTTCTGCTTTAGCTTTTCCTCTTCAGTGTATTTCATGTGGAAATCAAGCATATGGACTTGCTCTATGTAAAAACTGTCAAAGAGACATTATATATAATTATTCTCCACGAGAAAAAAGGTGCAAAACATGTGGAGTATTGTTAATCTCTGAGATAGAAACATGCCTTGATTGCAGAGAAATAGAAGAATCTGAAAAAAGAAACTCAGCCCATTTAAAAAGTGAGATATTAAAAGATTTTTCAAGTGTGTTTCCCATTCACCAATATACTCTGTGGAAAAAAGAATTGCTCTTTGCATGGAAAATGGCAAATAATAGATCTATAACACCAGTTTTAGCCAAAACTATAGAAGGTGTGCTTCAAAAATATTATGCAAATATCATAGTTGTACCAGTACCCCCAAGAGAGGGAAAGATAAAAAAAAGAGGATGGGATCAAATTGATGAGTTATGCATGTACTTACAAGCATATTATAATATACCCGTTCAAAAGCTTCTTATACGTACTTCCAAAGATGAACAAAAAAAAAGAAATAGAAAAGAGCGACTAGAAAACATAGAAAAGAACTTTAAGTTTATAAAAGGAAAAAGTGCAGTACCACGTGAGGTTGTATTAATTGACGATATTATGACAACAGGAGCAACACTTGAAAGCTGCGCAAGAGCGCTAAAGGATGGAGGGGTAGATAAAGTTCATGGGGTAACCATATTTTATGTGTAAAAATACATATATTTAATATTTTTTCTTGACATCTTTTCTCTAATGTTATACATTGTTTTATATAAAACAGTTTTATATAAAACAATGTAAGGAAAGAATATGGAACATTTTTTTATTGGTCGCGAGCTAAAAAAAACTTCTCTTTTAATGAAAAGATTGATGGGACAAAAAATCCGACATATTGCTGGGGCAGATATTACAGCTTTTCAGATGGATGTCATTTTTTTTATTAAACAAAGTGAAAAAGATATTTTTCAAAAAGACCTTGAAACGGAGTTTGGATTAAAGAGGCCTACAGTAAGTTTGGGCCTAAACCACATGGAAGAATTAGGACTAATTGAAAGAAAGAGTGTAAAATCTGATGCTCGTCTTAAAAAAATAATATTAAAAAAACGTGCTGTAGAAATTCTAGAGAAGTCAGGTATGATTATTGATGAATTTGAACAATCTATCCAAAAAAAATTTAATAAAGATGAAATAGTTAATCTAATGCATTATTTTGAAAAACTACAGAAAATACTAAAATCATTAGATACAAATGGAGAATATGATGAAACAAAATAAAATTGACATTTTTGAGCGATACTCAATACCTAGGGCTGTCTGGTCATTAGCCCTACCAACAATAATAGGAATGATTGTTCTCGTGCTTTATAATTTAGTTGATACGTTTTTTATTGGCCAAACAGGAGATCCAAATCAAGTTGCAGCTGTATCACTCGCTATGCCTGTTTTTTTTATACTTATGGCAATTGGAAATCTCTTTGGAATTGGATCGAGCGCGAACATTTCTAGACACTTAGGTGCTAAAAACTATAAAAGGGCTTCAAACATTTCTAGTTTTGCATTTTATGGCTCTCTTGTATTTGGCGTTCTTGTTGCTATACTTGGGGTCCTCAATATGGAAGCTCTTGTGCTATTTACTGGTGCCAATGAAGCTGCACACCAATATGTTAAGGGATATCTTACTTTTATTTGCCTGGGAGCTCCGTTCATAATCATGGGATCATCTTTAGCATACATTATTAGAAGTGAGGGCAGTGCAAAAACAGCAATGTTTGGTATGATTATAAGCACCCTTATTAATATTGTACTCGATCCTATATTTATTTTTACCTTTGGGTACGGGGTTGCAGGGGCTGCACTCGCTACTGTTCTTGCGAATGTGGTGGTGGTAGTATACTATATTATAGCAATTGCTCGATCAAAAGGCCACCTTTCTCTTAGCATAAAGAATTTTAAAATTAGTGATGGGGTTGCAAAGGAAGTTCTTTCGATTGGGGTACCAGCGTCGCTTTCAAATATTCTCATGAGTTTTGCAAATATTTTCTATAATCTTTATTTAGTTGAATATGGAAATGATCCTGTTGCTGCAATGGGCATTGTAATGAAGGTAGTAATGATGTTTATAATGATTTACATGGGGGTAAATACTGGAGTACAACCCTTATTTGGATATTGTTATGGTGCCCAAAATACAAAGAGGCTCAAAAATGCAATCTATTATACTTTACGGGCTCTTACTATAATTGGTATCTTTTTCTTTTTGCTTTTTTTCTTTGGAGCAGAGCACATCATTCGTTTTTTTATTGATGATGAAGATATTATTTTTCATGGCGTAAGAATGCTCAGGGCACAAATATCTGTAGCGCCATTTTTAGGAATAATTTTTATAGTGATGACGCTCATGCAAGTTACCGGTAGGGCTCTTGTTGCACTTCTTTTATCGGTTTGCCGTCAGGGGCTTGCATTCATTCCTGCAATAATGATTTTAAATGCAGCGCTGGGACTTGATGGACTTATTTGGTCTCAACCAGTTGCAGATGTGTTTTCGGTAGTGCTTTCGACAATTACCTTTCTTTGGTTTTTGCGGGAACTTAATAAAATGAAAGCTCTTGAGTAATATAATAACAAATAAAATGCTTGCTAATGAGCTGAAACGAAGACTGAATAAAGTGGGCTTTTTTTGTAAAATTCATATTTTTTTATTGAATTCTTTATACAAAAGTGTTAGCATATAAGTAGAAGAGAGGAATGTTAAGAATTGTGCGCGTAAAAGCAGTGGTTAAATGTTAGATGTACGATAGTTACTAAACAAATATGGAGGACGTAGATATGTTTAGTAAAAAAGTAAATTATGTAGCATTGATAGCTTTTCTAGTGACTGCAATATTTTCTGCAACCAGCATTAATGCAAGTGAACAACGCGAAAAAGATGTAATAAGAGTAGGCTATAATGTCCGACAAGACTTAGTTGAAAACATTAACAACAGAGGCAATGAGGGCTATGGCTACGAAATTCTCAAAAAAATTGAAGAACAAAGTGAACTACGCTTTGAGTTTGTGAAAGTTGAAGGGAACATGTTTCATGCACTAAAAAATGGAACAGTAGATATAGCGGGACTGTACTATGATACACCTGAACGCAGAGAAGACTTTGCGTATATGCAAACGCCTTTAAATGCCATAAGTTCTGGATTAATGGTACGAAAAGAAGATGAGTTTCCATTTGCAAACCCAGAGGATATACATGGAAAAACCGTTGCCACATACGAAGGTAATTTGGCAAACGACTACTTGGATGAATTCCTTTTAGAAAATAATATATCTGTCGACTACAAGTTTGGCGAATTTGACAAATACTTGGAGCAAGATGCAGATCTATTTCTCATGTATTCAAGTAATGCGAGCATTGAGAGATATACTACAGTACTTAATTTAGCAAAGCGCAACGCATACATAATCTCAGATTTTGGTAATGAAGATATTTTGAGTAGAATCAATGAGGCTCTTCTCTATATTATAATAAACGAAGGTGACTATTTTGAAGAGCTAGCACAAAAATACTATTCGGGGCATTTTTCTGCTTTACACCGGAATTTAACAAAAGAAGAGCTTGAAGTTTTGCGTTCAAGACCCCTTACCGTCGCGTATGAAACAAACCATCAGCCGTTCACATACCTAGATGCTGCAGGGCAGCCAGCAGGGGCTATTATAGATGTAATCAATACGCTCGTGGAAATATATAATTTTGAAGTTGTCTACCAACCCTATACAATTTCAGACCCTTCTACCTATCCTAAGCATAGTGATATTATAGCTTCTGAAATAGGTAATAAAGAATATTATGAAACATACTATACCAACACAGAAAGCTACCATTCCATACAAATGATAGCCATGGTACCAGATACAATCTCCAAAGCTAACCATTCTTCAGAAGAAATTAGAAAGATATCACCAAAAATTGGGGTCATTAACTATCTGAATGCAAACTTTACACTGTTTATGGAATATGCGGTGGAAAATGAGTTTTTATTTTTTAATACATTTTATGAATTATTGGATGCATATGAAAAGGGTATCATAGACATGGCGGTTTTTACTCAAAGTGGTACTACATATGCTAATTCATTTTTAAAAGAAAATAACCACTACACATATGCCACCGATTTTTTTCTTGATTTTCACCTAGGAATAGAAAACAGTATTGCAGAGAAATACATCCCCTTGTTAAATGTTATGCTTGACAATATTTCAAGCAAAGAATATGAAGAGATAATCATATCAAACACATCAACATACTTCTATGAGGAAACATTTGTAGATTTAATAGTTAGTAACTCACCGTTCTTCGTTTTTATTATTGTGTCAATATTACTAATTGGTGTTATTGTAGCATATATGCAGCAAGAAAAGAAAAAAGCAGCAATTACTGCCGCTTACAATACTGATATAGTGACTGGATTTCCAGCTGCACATAAGTTTGTTAGCCTCGTCAGCGAAACGCTGAGCAATGCTAGTCCTAATGAGTATGAAATAGTCTCTATGGATGTTGACATGTTTAGGACTATAAACACGCATTACAGTAGTGGAAAGGGGACAGCTGTTATAAAGGCAATAGCTGATGCATTAAAAAAATCCTTTGATAAGGATACAGACTTTGTGACACGTAGAACCGCCGAGCAATTTTTAGTGTTGAGAAAACTAGGAAAAGGACTCTCATTGCAAGAGATTTATAATACAAAAGTTCTTCCTGCAGTTAGACAAGTATTAGGGGAAACATATAATTTTTCTATGTCATTTGGAAGTGTGGTTATTGAAGACACAAATACAAAAGTTTCGACATTAATAGGCGAAGCAGATGCTGCAAAAATAAAGGGAAAAGGTAAACACAAAACGACGTTCGTAGAGTTTACAGATAAAATGAAAAAACAGTATGAAAATAAAGTGAATATAACCTTCCTCATGGAAAATGCAATGAAAGAGCGTGAATTTTTTGTAGTGTATCAGCCTCAAATTAGGTTTGATACTCTATTAATAGATGGAGCTGAAGCACTTGTTCGTTGGAAAACAAAGTCGGGAGAAATTATTTTTCCAGATGCCTTTATTCCTGTTTTTGAAGACAATGGTTTCATTGCAACTCTCGATTTATATGTTTTTGAAGAAGTCTGCAAATTTATCACTGAAAACGAAAGCAAGATGAATATTCCTACCATTTCGGTAAACTTGTCTGCTAAAACAATGCTCGAGGATACTATTGTGAGCAAGATATACGATATTGTTTCCACATATAGGTTAGATCCTAAAAAAATCGAACTTGAAATAACAGAAAGTGCTATGGTTGCAGATGAATCCGAAATATTTAGTAAATTACGCCAGCTTAAGGAACACGGCTTTGGTATCTCAATCGATGATTTTGGTGCTGGGGTGTCTTCTCTCAACAGACTGAGTGCTCTTGAAGCTGGAGAATTAAAGCTTGACAAGGACTTCTTAAAAAATAAAGAGCAAAGCCCAAGAGATGCTGTTGTAATACAAAATATTATTACCTTAGCGAAAAATTTAAATATGAAGATTGTAGCGGAAGGCGTAGAAACAAATATGCAGGCAAAGTGGCTTCAAAAAATCAACTGTGACTATGCTCAGGGCTATTATTTTGAGAGACCGCTTGATCAAGAGGTGTTTAAAGATTTGCTTACGTCAAAAAAAGCTTATTCGTTAGCCGATAAGAGCGAATAAGAATAGTCTTAGTACCAACAACCTACTATAGGTCACCGGTGTTTACTGACACCACATTTTCCTACAAAAAAAAGCTAAGAAATTGTAATTACGAATTCTTAGCTTTTCTCTTTTTTTGAGCCATGAAGGATTCGAACCTTCGACCTGTAGATTAAGAGTCTATTGCTCTACCAACTGAGCTAATGGCCCTCTAAGAGGTATCCTATCACAAAGAATTATAAAATGCAAGTGGTTGTTCTGGGTAAAAAACAACAGCCTTCTTTGAAAATATTGTACATGCTTTTAATTGTATGAAATAATATATACTTATTTGTGGTTGCTAATTAAAAATGTTTTTTGGAAAAATTTAAAAAAATATACTAAGAGTATTGACATAAATTAATAAAAAATCTATACTATATCTCGTTACGCAGTCAGTGATTTGCATAACAAATGCCGTTGTAGCTCAGTCGGTAGAGCAATGGACTGAAAATCCATGTGT
>CAYJLT010000028.1:6674-18455 GCA_964371295.1 uncultured Treponemataceae bacterium | reverse complement strand
ACATAGTATAAGAGAGGTTATAGATATGGCAGTACCAAGAGCGAAAACTTCTAAAGCTCGAACAAGACGACGGCAAGCAATTAACATGCGTTTAACTGCGCCTAATTTAGTTGAGTGTGGAAATTGTGGTAACTTAGTTGTTACGCATCGCGTATGTTCTAAATGTGGATTTTACCGCGGAAGACAAGTAATAACACCTGAAAGTAAGGGTTAATTTTTAGGGGGCAGATGGGGTGGCGAGAGTCATTTTGTCGGAACAATAGTGTTGCGTTGCTTTTACTATTGTGTTCTTATCCTCCCTATTTCACAGAATAATATCTGTGGTATGTTCTAAGGAGAAAGTTATGGACGAATTATTTGTTAAAATGCAAAAATTAATTGCAGACAAGTTGGAAATTGATGAATCAAAAATTGAACTTGATTCTTCTTTCCGTCAAGATCTAGGTGCTGATAGTTTAGATACCTATGAATTGGTGTATGCAATCGAAGAAGAATTAGGTGTAAGTGTACCTGATGAAAAAGCTAACGAATTTGAAACAGTTCGCGATGCATATGATTTCATCAAATCACAACAAGCATAATTTTTCATTACATAAAAACACAACGTAGTACTGTTTATAATTAATTTTATGGTATTATCTTGTGTTTTTTTTATTTTAAATAACCTATCTTTTTTATATGAAAAATTTATTTAAACAACCAAAAACTATATCACGATCACGGCGCCAATTACTAGAATCTTTTCAAAAAAAAGTGAATATACGTTTTAAGAACATAGAACTACTCGACACTGCATTTCATCATCGTTCATTTTCAAATGAAGTCGCAAATCTTACTGGAAACAATGAGCGACTTGAGTTTTTAGGTGATTCTGTTCTAGGGCTAATTGTTGCAAATTATTTATATTCAACCTTAGAAACAGAGGCTGAAGGTGACTTGGCAAAAATAAAAGCTGTTGTAGTTTCAGAGTCAACATTATCTAATATAGCAGTACAGATTGGCATTGATACCTGTTTATCACTTGGTAGAGGCGAAGAAAAATCTGGTGGTAGGTCAAAAAAAGCTATACTTGCAGATGCCTTAGAAGCAGTAATTGGGTCATATTACCTTGATTCAGGTTTAAAGGATGTTGAAAAATTCGTATTGCAATTAATGAAACCAGAGATTGATAAAGTTCATAAAAATACTCATGTAAAAGATTATAAAACTCTCTTGCAAGAGTTTTACCAAAAAAAATATAAGGCCGTCCCACAATATAAAATGGATAGAAAAACTGGTCCTGACCATGATCAAACCTTTTGGGTTTCTGTTTCTCTTGGAGCTACCACCTATGGTCCCACAAGTGGGAAAAGTAAAAAAGAGGCAGAACAATCTGTAGCACGTTTTGCTTGGGAATCAATTAATTCTTAACAAAAGCATACAAATGTACAAAAACATATTGACAAAATAAAAATATACACTTATACTGTTTTATATTAATAAACAGGAGTTGTGTATGAACAAAAAAGTACGATGTGTTTTTGCTTGGTTAATTGTAGTCTTGTATGGATGCAATATGAACTCAGCTTCAGATAACTATTACATGCAACAACAGGACGAAGATGATGGTACGTCTGGCACTGTTTCAGAAGACCTCGATGTTGTGTATGAAAAGATTTTTGAGGTTTTAAGACCAAACGCTGTTATTGATGTAAACGCTCTTTCAGAGTATAGCTTTACTCCGATACAGCTTGAAAATATTATAGCTGAAATGTCAATACTACCAATAGAAAACCCACTGTATAATTCAATATTGGAATATTCAATTTTAAATACAAATAGTATTAAAGAATTTCTTGTACGTTCTACATTTCTTTCAGATGGCTTATTGGAAATTGGTTATTACGATACTGCCATGCCTTGGTCTTGGTCAGTTAGTTCAGATACAACATATTTAAAATCACTTAATAGTAATACGAGTCAGTATACATATGAGTATAGTGGTACTCCAATTCAAATGTATATGGAAGGATTCCCATTTGCTAATATGATTGATGTAGTTTACTATAAGTACGATGGGTATAACCCATTTTTTTCGTTAGAAAGTAAATACAACAATAATGTAGTAGGTGAGACAGATGAAAGAGGAATGGAGAGATTTATCTTTTATCGATTAACAGGATCTGTTCTCACCATGGCTCAAGATACAATGTTGATGGCTGTTGACACATACACCTCCCTGGTATACTCGTATGCAGTTGTAACTGAGTTATTAAAAATAGGTGACATGTACATACCATCAAAATGGGAAGCGGTTGATTCGGTTGCAACAGATTCTAGTGGTAATAAACATTTATTTTTTGAATATGACCCTGCCGGTTATATTGACTGCAACTATAATTTTTTTGAATTTGACTGGTATAAAAGTCAAAAAATAAGCATTTCACAGAATCCAACAAATATGAAACTTTACTTCCCCAAATATTCAGGTGTTTCACCCTATGTAGTAAGATTTTAATAGTAACATAATTAAGAGGTACTAGTATGAAGAATTGTTTTTTTAAAAAAATAATTATTGGGCTATCAATATTACATATTGCAACATTTTGTTTTTCATTTGAAAGCGGTTGGATTTTTGGTGTTCGTGCCGACTTTGGGGGGACTCAATCACTTCCTAGTGTTTCTGAGGAAACTCTAAAATATTTAAATCCTTTGGCTACAGAAATGTCAGGGTTTTTAAGTGGTTTGTTAATAGGAGGAGAAGCCTCTGTTGGCTATATTTTTGATACAAATGATATTTTTAGTTTATCTAAAAATCATATATTTTCAGGCATTGATGTACAAGGATATGTTGGTGTTGGTATGGGTAATATGTCTCAAAAAACGTCTGCAGAGCAAGGCGGAGTCCCTATAGATGTATTTGTAGTTGTTGACTATACGCCTGTAGTCAGTTTTGGGCTAAAAAGTCATGCACTTTTTTTTAATAATAGGTTTTCTGTTGGCTTGGGTATTGGTGGAAAAGCACTTTTAGATTACACACCACAATATCTCTTATACTCATCAGAACCGAGTATTATAGCAAGTGAAATAGGCACAGTAGTTGTTCCCGATGACTTACTTTTAAAAGTAAACCCTTTAGCTTTTTCTATTCGATTTGAAATGGGATATGCAATTCCTATATTACCTACTACCGAGTTCTTGATTGGATTTTACAATCAATTTAATTTATACAGACCGGGTTATTTGACACTACCACCATCCTTAGAAAAGCTTGCACAAGACAATGCTAGTCCACCCAATTCATTAGATTTTTCGCAAGAGTTTCCAGACTATTGGCTTAACTCTCTTGATTTTGGCATAAATATAGGTATTTCCTTAAAGATATAGCTTAAATACGAGTCTATATTTATATTGACAAGTAGCCATTTGGGGTGTATTCTATAATAAATATATATTGATAGAGGGTTTGTTTGAAAAGGATTGTTTTTTTTATTTTTACTTTTATACCGTTGTTCCTTTTCGCTTGCAACTTAGGCTTTACACCAGGTAGGGCGTATTACTATATTCAGCAACAGTCAGAAGATGAAGATACAGAGTTTATTCCGCCAACAGAAGACATTGAACTGTCCCTCAACTACATGTTTGATATATTAGAGCCAAAGGGCGTAATTCAAAATTCAGAACTAGAAGCACTGCTTTTGTACTATCAGGGTGAGCTTTCCTCAGATGAAGCGCTACTACAAACCTTTTACAATCAAATATCTGAACTACCAGTTGTAAAAAAAGCAGCAGATACAAACTTTAGTGTTATAGACTTAGCGACTTATAACTTTAACGATGCACTTATAAGGGCCGAGTTTAGTTCTAAAAATGTACCTGCGATGCGTTATGAGTCAGGAAGTTTATGGACACTTAGTGACGACAAAACATATTTGCCACCATTAGGCGATGAAAATCTGTATACTTACGAATATACAGGAGACAATACTACTGCGGGAGTAAACCCGATCACAGGTGTTACATATCTAAAATATGAAGGATACAATCCTTTTTTTGCCATTGACAGTAAGTATAATCAAGCGTTATTGGTTGATGGCAGTGAACGAGGCATGCAACGTTTTATTTTTTATCGATTTAAAGGAAAAGGTGGAGGTATAGTAAATCTTGATAACATGCTTGTCGCGGTGGATACCCATACAGCCCTTATTTTTAGCTTTGGGGTGCCTACAGAATTTGAAACAATACTTGGGCAAGATAGCCCAACAAAGTGGGAGGCTGTCGAGGTAGCTGCCACAGCCCCTGATGGGCAAAAGTACAAATTTTACGAGTACGACCCCGCGGGATACCTTGATGAATTTGGTAACTTTGTAATGTATGACTGGTATGTAAGCAATTTATCACAAGCCAATGCTGCAAATCAAACAAATTTTTATCCTCAGTACACAGGAGTGTCTCCTTATTTGGTAAATTTTGATGTAAAAAAGCCAAGTTTTAGTATTTTAAATAATGAAGGTGATGATATAAATGGCTATTATACTGAACTTAGAGATTTTACATTTAACGAACCTCCAGGTCTTGTAGCTACATATGATGTTTATAGAATTGATGATTCTGGCATAGAGAGAAAGCTTATTGCAACACTTAATGCAAGTGATTCTGGTGCATTCATTAGAGATAGAAATGCTCTAATATTAACAAATTACCCGCAATACTTAATTGAGGCAAGAGATTCCAGCGGGAACTTAATTGGCTCTCCTAGTGATTTGCAAGAAGGAAAAAGAGATCTTACACACAGGGAAATTAGTCTTTCTGTAATGGAATCTATAAGATATGCGCTCATAGACCAAGGAGCCCACGGTAGCATAACGGGTTCCAAGGTAGTCACTAGTGAAGGTGGTGGTACCTTTACATATAAAAAGTCGGGACTATTTACTGGTACATATACATACTCATTAGCTAACTACAAACCGTATCTGTTCACCTTAAACACCGCTGAAAATGCATCAATTAGCTATCAAGCAAAAAATGTATTAACAAGCATTCAAACCTCAACGCCATTTACTGGGACATTAGATTTCTCTGGACTGTATTCTGGCACAATGCTGTTTAATGATATTATAATATCAAATAATGAAAAAGAAAGCCCCGCATGGACAGGTGGAACTCTTGATGTAACAATTAACGTGAATACTATAAACTATAGCGCTGACGGGGCTAACTCAATACCATTTGGATTTTACATGTCAAAAGATACTTTTGTTCAAAGCCTATTAGACGAAAACGGTGCCTATATTCAAGAGTAATGCCTTTATAAACTTAAACACTAATTATTGATAATGTATGATTTTATCTAAAAATGGTTGACTTTATGGGTTTATTGTGTTACTGTAAACTATGAAAAAATCTATTATGAGAAAAACTTTGTTAGTTGTTGCACTTATTAATATTGCTTCTTTAGCATATTCATTTGATGATGGTTGGGTGTTTGGCCTTAGGGCAGACTTTGGTGGGGCTCTTACGCTTCCAGAAATCTCACAAGAAACATTACAGTACATGAACCCTTTAGCAACTGGGATGTCTGGCTTTTTAAGTGGTCTACTCATGGGTGGTGAAGCTTCTGCCGGTTACATTTTTGGCTCCGATGATTTATTTGGCTTGCACGAAGACCATGCTTTTTCTGGAATAGGCGTACATGGCTACTTAGGCGTAGGAATGGGAAATGTTTCTCAGAAAATTACTGCTGAGCATAGTGGGCAGCCCTTAGATATTTTTATTATTGTAGATTATACACCGACAGTTAATTTTGGAATAAAAGGGCATGCACTTTTCTTTGATAATAGACTTTCTGTTGGTTTAGGTATAGGTGGAAAAGCTATTTTAGATTACACCCCTCAGTATTTAGTGTACTCGACTGTTCCTGCAATAATTCCCACTGAAATTGGAACAGTAATTGTTCCTGATGACTTATTAACTAAAATGAATCCTTTGGCCTTTTCTTCACGGTTTGAGTTAAACTATGCAATACCTATTTTACCTACTACAGAGTTTATGATGGGTTTTTATACTCAGTTTAACTTTTTTTCACCGGGATACCTAACAGTTCCACCTTCATTAGAGGAAATAGCACAAAACAATAGGCCAGGTGTTAATGAGAATTCTCCTCTTTTGGATTTTAAACAGCCGTTTGACGACTACTGGATTAATTCACTTGACTTTGGAATTAATCTAGGAATTGCCTTAAAATTATAGGAAACTATATGCGAAAAATCACGTTTATTTTTGTTTTGCTTATTACATTCATACTTATGTCGTGTTCTCAGCTTGCAGGTGGAGCAAGTGGCTACTATTATGTTCAGCAGTCTTCACAGAATGATAAAGATGATAGTACTACAGGTCCAACCATTGATTGGGAAGAAGAAGAAGACTCTGGTGGTGAAACAGAACTTCCAGCACCACCTCCAGTCATAGAAGGTGAAGACCAAGTAATAAGTATGTTCTCTGTTTTGCAAAAGGATGGTGTAATGCACTCTGCTGCAGCACCACTATTAGCAGGTAAACTAGGCGGAAGTGATGCCTCGTATACAGGTTACACCTATAATACGAGTACTTATGAAGATTGGAAACTTGTTGCTAAATTTTCTGGAGCAAACGTTCCTGAAATGTGGTATTCTGGCGAAGTTTCTTGGATACCTTCTGCTAGTGGATGGGAAAACTATGCAGGAGCTAATTCATCTGCAGGTTCTAACAGTATTACAAATATGAATTATATGAGAACAGATGGGTTTAACCCATTTTACTCATCAACTGGCTCATATAACCAGTCAAAATATTATGTATATAACGGTGACACAATTACAGGCGAAACAGAAAATATTATGGAACGTTTTCATTTTTATCGTTTTACTGGCAAAGGTGGTGGTGTTGCCGCGCTCGATAATTTTTTAGTTGCTGTTGATACTTATACAAAGCTAGTGTTTTCATTTGCGAAACCTACAAAGTGGGGTAGTTTACTTGGCAACGCAGTACCTTTAGCGTGGGGGCCAGTCGATGAAGTTTCAACAGGACCTGGCGGTACTAAATACAAATTTTATGAATATGACCCAGCTGGGTATGTAACCGCTGATGGTAAATTTGTAATGACTGCAGACTATAATAAAAATCTTGCAGCGGGAAATTATGATCCTGTTTATACTGGAAAATCACCCTATTTAGGAAACCTTGTTATTAAAGGAGATGGAAGTATTGAAACAGGCGGTGGAGGAAGTGACAGTGGATACCCAGTAAGCGGAACTTTATCTGTTAAGGCTAAGTATATAAAAAATGTTTCAATGACAGATTCTTGGGGAGACCACGGTAATGCTGACGGTGAAGATAAGCCTGAGTTTGTATACTCCGCACGATCAAGAGCCTACGCGGGGTTTGAACCAGGGGATTGGGATGTATTATCTTCATTTTCTCCTGAAAATACCTCTATGATGCCATCAGGCGCCAAAACAATTCAAATTGGGAAAACCTTGCAGCTTGGTGGATTAAAAAATTATACTTTTGAAAATATAAAATCTGGATTAACTGTTGAGCTTGATAGTAAAATAGTTGAAATAGATATTACAGGAAATGATTTTATTACCAATTATGAAACTCCGGTAATTTTTTTAAGCTATGATAGGTTTAGTCAAGTGTGGTATCCTAAAGCAGATAATGATACCTATCTTCGAGCTCCTGCAAAATACCCCGAAGATTTTAAGCTTAGACAAGGCGAAACAAAAGAGTTTATTGTTACGCTAGCTGCCTCACATGCAGAGGAAATTCAACTATGTTATGAGTTAACATGGAACTCAGATACAGAAACGGAAGCAGGGCGTATCTTTTCAGTTAATACGCAGAACATAAGTAGTGAATATGAACTAGTTGGTGACAATGGTTTGTATGACATTGTCTTTGTTGATAAAACGGAAGACTCAGCAAGTCAAACAAAAACACTCCAGTTTGAAATTGAGTTTGATAATTTGGATCCAGAAGGTTCAGCAGTTCGTGTTGACTATGACTCAAGTGAGTCTAGTAGCGGTTTTATACAGGGCGTGCGTTTTGATAATGGTTTTGGTTATGGGATTGCATCAATTGATAACCCAACTATGAGATTTGAAGTAGATTTAATGAGTAATGCTGCTAACACACAAAGAGGAAATGTGACTTTGGCCTTTAGTGATGATTCAGCAAACAGTGTTTATGACTTAGGTGCGTCGCCTTCTGAAATTATATTTGATATAACGAGAGAAGACTACACTATTGTTAAAGGTGCTGCATTTAAGATTAGCAATATATCCTTAAAAAATCTATCAGTGATGGATGTCGGGGGTGAAGGCTGGGGCGGTTTTGATCAGTCTGAATTTAGATATGATATTAAAACACGGCATAATTCAAACTCTTGGGATAATTTAGCCGTAAAAACAAGCGAGTCTACCCTAATACAAACCTCATGGTCTGTTCCTATATCAGGAGAGAATACACATATTATATCAAGCCCTAGGGAAGGTGAGCACAATATTTATCTTTCTGCAAATATTTATGAAAATGATTCGTTAGCAGGCAACGCAAATGATGTAATAATGCAGCATGATAAACCGCTTTTAGAGTTTGGTTATTCACAGTTTTCGGACACATGGAAGTATACAGGACAAAGTACATACTTTTTTACTGATGGAGCAAACAATCAGTGGCAAATAAAAAAAATTGATATGGAAGAACTAGAACGAGGCAAAACTGTTAGAGTGACCGTTTCCCTTTCATCATATATACACGACGTTATATGGTTGTCTGGTAATATTGCAGAATGGCTAGATGGGCCAAAAAATGCTGGGTGGGGTGATATGGAACTATCCTTTGATTTAACATGGAGTGATGCAGAATGAAAAAAGTAATTTTTACTGTAGTTATTTTATTATCGTTGTTTATTTTTACAGCATGTGAAAATGGTGTGAGTTTTGAAGCTATAGGCGGTTTAATTGAAGATAGCTTGTCTGAAAATGGCGATGATGTAATTACAGACCCAGATAATACAGGAGATGAAGATGAAGATGAATCAAATGATGAAAATCTTGATGAAACCGAACACACTGGTAGTAATGTCTTTTCATACTCATTAATATCAAATAATGCTCCTGAAAACATGATGTATTCTGAGCCAGAAGGAATGTATGTTCGCCTAGAAGACACAACTGGTTATGGTTACACAGCAAGCTTTAATCTTAATTTGGTGCTTCCAGAAAACTCTGGTGAAGCAGAAGGTGTAACAGTACAAATACACGATTATTCTATGAAAGAAGGTGATGATAATTCATTAAATGCTAGTTTTGCTAGTGGCCTTAAGAAACACACTTTTACTGCTAGTAATAATTTTGCCGAAATTACTTTTCAGTCTGCAGAAAAACGCATGTTGCAAGAAGGTCATATAAAAATTACCTTTTCATATGACCCTACAATTTATAATGATTCTGTACCTACCACAGTTCTTGTTTTATATAGAAGCATAGGAAACAATGAAAAAAAACACATTGCTATAAAAAGTGTGCGTGAAACTACAGATCAAGCATATGCAAAAATATATGAAGGATCAGAGGCGATGACATGGAATATTGCAATAAATGATTCAGAGAGCGATAAACCATCTCAATGGTTTGATCTTCCTCTTTCAATAGATTTGTATAATGTTGAAAGTGGTGCACCTTTGACTTTAAGCGCATCATCTAATACCGGTTTAGATTTAAGAAGCTACACAATATCAAACCCTTCTGCAGATGGACAAGCAAGTATTAACCTTGTGTTACGAGCAAATAAAATAGGTATAGCTGAACCCGTCCAAAGCAGTGCAATACTAACAATTGACTCTGAATATACTGATATTTACGCGGCTTTACCACTTAGTATTTATTTAAATACTGAGCGAAAGGAGTTTTTTGAGTACTATGCATCAGATTATGTTAATAAATTTACTGTTACAAGCAGTGGTAGTGCAAAAGATGAAAATGGTAAGTATTATACAGCAATTAGACTTCCAGGTGCATCAGAATTTGAAATCGAAAAAAATAAAACTCTAAATTATATTATTAGAAGAATTGATGATACTTCCGGTGAAAAAAAAGAAATACGCACTGGTACTTTTGTATCCAATGAGGGATTTACCTATTGGGACAGAGATGCACTCATACTAACAAAAAAACCAATGTACGAACTTGAGATATCAACCGCAAATGTATCTGTTATTAGCTCTTCTATGAAAGAGGGCACAAGAAATTTAACAAACTATGAGCTAGCACTTGCAGCTATGAATAGCTTCAGATATGCTGTTGTAGAGGGTGGTGGGCAAGGTATTGCAGGTAACGTAGCAGCAGATGCAAATGAGTGGCTCTTTAACAGTACTTATAGGCATTATAGAGATTATTGGAATAGTGTAGGACCATACTTTAAGCATTACTACTCATTTAATAGGTTTAGGCCTTATTTTATGGAATTGAATGGGGCAGATAAATACACTGTAGGGAAAAATAATTTAGAAAATGTAGCTTTTACATATGTTTCATACAAAAGCTGGGGAATTATAGGAAGTGAAAATGCAGATTCTATTAAAAGTAACATAGATCCTTTTAGGGGAACACTTGAGTTTTCATCAGACTATGGCAGTGGTTATATTTTACTAAATGACGTTAATATTGGTGACAATGAAAAAAATAGCCCTGCATGGTCTAGTGGTACCATACAAGTAAGTGGCGACGGAAAAGTAATAAATTACGATAATAATGATGGACTTCCCTTTGGCTTTTACATGAGCTATTCTGCATTCCTCGAGAAAATTGCACTTGGTGGTGCTTATACTCAAAAATAGTATTGAGGCTCTTGCAAATTTGCAAGAGCTTTTTTACGCCCACTAGTATTTTTCTCGAATATAATGTATAATTAGTTTATTGGGAGAAATTAAGTGAACTATGTTTTTGTAGTTATGATAGCATGTATCCTTTCTTATTTTATACCTCAATATAAGTTCCAGCTTTTTAATTCTTTTTTTTCTCGCTTATTTAATTTTTTATTTTCATCGTTTTCTTTAACAAAAAGTGAAAGCAAAAAAGGTTGGGCTATATCCTACATACTATGTGGAGTGCTTTGTATCTTTTCATTTATACTACCAACGGTACTTTTTTTTTATATAACAACATTTTCATACATCATAATATTTATTATTGAAATCCTAGTAGCGTACCATCTTATTTCAATACCGCGTGTTCAAAGCCTTTTTGGCAAAGTTTTTCCTGATGACATTACTGAAAACGCTACTACCATTTTACATACTATAATTGTTTTTATTGATAATTTCTTTATACCTTGCTTTTGTATTACTTTATTTGGCCTGCCATTTGCGCTACTGTATAAAGCCTTTTCATTTTGTACAAAGGTGACTCTAATTGAGCAAAATAGGAACTTTGAAATAATAGAAAAAGTACACAGTTTTTTATACTTTATACCATCTTATTTTATTGTTTTAACAATACATGTGGCATCAATGTTTTTTCCATTTAGTAATACAAAAAATGCTTATTCAGCATTTGCAACACAAAGAAAAAAAATTAAACCATATTGGCTTTCAAGAATTTTAGCTACATGCTGTGGTTCAGTATGTATAGAAATACCTGTATCATTTTACTTAAATGGTACGATTGTTACTGAAAACATAGGTAATACAGGATCTAGGATAAATCAAAATGATGTGAAATCTATATTTTATTTGTTATACTGTTCTGGTTTAGTAGTTCT
>CAYJLT010000028.1:0-6574 GCA_964371295.1 uncultured Treponemataceae bacterium | reverse complement strand
AATAAAGAACTTCCCTTTACCTTTCAAATGAATGAAGCGCAAAAAGAAGATGCAACAACTCAACATAATAGAATATTTCAAAAAGTAATACATTTTGTAAGCACAGGCTATTGTGATATGCTTATATTAGATGAATTGTGTTCGGCCCTTGAAACAGATTTGATAGAAAGAAAGTATGTCGAAGATTTTTTGGATAAAAAACCTGAGAACATTGAAGTAATTATCACGGGTAGGAATCCTCCAAACTATATTTTGGATAAAGCAGATTATATTACCGAAATGAAAGCAATCAAACACCCCTTTGAAAAAGGGGTGCCTGCACGAGAAGGCATTGAATACTAGCCTAGAAACAGTATGAATAAGTCTATTTATTTAGACTTGTGCGTTATAAATCTTTCATTTTGTGCTCTTCAGGCAAAGAACTATTAACAATTTTTTGAACAATTTCAGGAATCCCTGCTTGTTGTTCCCTTGTTAGCCCTTTTGTTGACACAGGTGGGTGAATTGTAAGCAAAACCTTTGCCTTTTCAAATCCTATTTTTTTGTCAAGCATTTGCCACGTACCATTGATTGTTACTGGCACAATGGGAACTTCAGCTCTAAAACCAAGCTTAAAACTACCTTTTTTAAACTCTTGCATAACACCTGTTTTACTCCGTGTACCTTCAGGAAATATTACTTGAGAATAGCCGTTTTTTAGCTTTTGCACCGATTCTTCCATAGCTTGTATAGATTGTTTTCGATCTTTTCTTGAAATAAATGTACATTGCATCCATTTCATCCATGCGGCAACAATGGGCACATTATAAAGCTCCATTTTAGCCATAAACGATATTTGTTTATCTACGTAGCCTAATAATAATGGTATATCCATAACACTTTGGTGGTTTCCAACAAAAAGAACGGCACCATCTCTTGGCACATTCTCAGAGCCTATAATTTCTACACTTGTTTTACCAAACAGAAAAATTCGTTTTCCCCACCAATGGGTAACTTCTTCAATAAACTCATCTCTCTCCTGAATTTTTCCTTCTTTATCAAGCTTAATAACTGTTCTTAATTTTCGGTTTGCAATAATTAAGTCTATTACTAATCGTATAACAATGTATATAATTCTCAAAACCTACGCTCCTATTTGTAATTGCTTTTATTATACATTAATATATAAAAAAAGTATAGTAAAAGAAAGGTATGTATACTATTTATTCTAGATGCTCCCACTGTAGGCCCTCTCCATCTTCTACATCAATAGCAAGGGTTTTGTGTAGAATATCTTTTAGGTAGTGAGGCTCTATTCCAACACTAAGAACTTTTTCAGTTCTTAAAACGCCAATGTCATTCTGTGTTATGGTTTCACCTTTTTTCATAGCTCTAACAAAGTGGATTGATCTATTTGTTCTTCCATAATTATGTTTTTCTGATGGAGCAAGCTCTTTTAAGCCATTACCGATTACAGAATGAATTAGTTTTTCTCCAAATGAACCAATAAGGCTAGCAATGATTCCTTCTTTATCGAGAGCTTCAGCTTTTCGCACCTCATTAACCATTTGTAAAAATTCAGTAGGGTCGAGAGCTACAGGGTCATCTAAGCCATCTGTATTTTTATTAAGTGTTATATGTTTTTCGATTATCGTCCCACCAAATGCAGTAGAAAGTACTGGAATTATAATTGCATCAATTGAGTGATCGCTTACACCTACGGGTATTTTAAAGTCAGAAATATATTTTGACAAAATTGATAAGTTATAGTCTTCAACAGGGGCTGGGTAAGAAGTTACACAGTGAAGGAGAGAGACAAGGTTCTCTTGAACAAGTGGACTGAGAATCTTTAGGGCTCGAACTATATCATCAATAGTTGAAACACCACTCGAAAGAATAATTGGTACTCGATTTTCTTTTTTTTGTGTCATTTCTAAAGATATTAACTGTTCAAGCAAAGGAGTATGATTTAGTTCTGGGGATGCTATTTTAATATAATCGGGTTTTAGTGCAAATAACTCATTTAAGCTCTTTTCACCAAATGGTGAGCACATAAAATGTTTGCCACGTGAATGCACGTATTCCTTAACCTTATTAAAAAAATCAGGTGATACTTCAAGCTGCTTAAATCTATCATAGAGTGAAATTTTTCCAGTGGGTAGTTCAACAAAGCCTGTTTTTGGGTGAAGTATTTCATCTGCATATACCCATTGAAATTTTACGCAATCTGCACCAGAGTTTACTGCTTCATCGATGAGAGAATAAGCATTTTGCAAGTTTCCTTGGTGTGAAGTTCCTATTTCTGCAACTATCTGTGTTTTATATTTCATACTTATACACAAATATTATATCATAGCTTATGTTTGTTTTCAATAAAAGTAAGTATATATTTATTGCATGTTAACAACCAATATTGACATCATAGTCTTAAAATTGTACAATATTATTATATGCGAAATATTCTATGTTTATATTTAAATACAGGAGGGGGGCATAAAGCTCCTGCAACGGTGTTTAAACATATAATGTCAAACACATATCCAGATGACAATGTGATTTTATCAGACGGCTTCAGTAGCAAAAATCGTATTGAAAAATTTTTGGTTGAAAAACTATATCAAGTATCTTGTAATTTTGTTTCTGGTTCATGGACTCTCTTTTATGAAATAACAAATTTGCGTATAGTTCAGCAGTTTTTGAATACAATATTTCGTCCTCATACTGCATGGTACATGCGGCGCCTGATTCGAAGACACAAAGTTACTGATATAGTTTCTTTTCACTTTATGCTCACTCCTTCTATTGTATCAGCGGTGCGTCAAGTGAATGTAAACATACCTGTGACGGTGGTTGTAACAGACCCTTTTTCATGTTCAACAGCTTGGTTTTATGAAAAAAATGTTTCATTCATAGTTGCATCTGATGCTATAAAACAGGTTGCTATAAATAAAGCTGGTATTGATAGTAGTAAGATACACATTTTTCCTTTTTTAATTGAATCTTCATTTTATACAATTCCTACGAAAAAAAGCATTATTGAATTAAAAGAGAACCTTCAAATACCATTAGATAAAAAAGTGCTTTTAGTTACAGGAGGTGGAGGAGGGCTGCCCAATGTTGTTCTCATTGTTCGACAACTTATGAAATTAAAACCTGACTTCACTATTTTAGTTGTTTGTGGTAGAGACAAGCCATCAAAAAAACTTCTTGATGTTGTTGCACAACTGCATCCTAATATTGACTTACGCATAATGGGTTTTGTTACAAATATGATTGACCTAATTCGAGTTTGTGATCTTTCGATAATCAAGCCTGGGGCGTCGACTATTTTTGAAATTTTGGGTTCTCAAAAACCAGTAATTATTTCAACGTATTTACACGGCCAAGAATTAGGAAATGTGCAGTTTGCGGTTCATAATAAGGTTGGTTGGTTTATTAGAAAACCAAAAGATATTGCACATAAAGCCAATGAAATACTTCATGACGACAATAAACGCTTAACAATACAAGGAAAATTAAAAGCACTCCCCATAGAAAAAGATACAATAAAAGTTGCGACGTATATTCATAACAATTCTTAGTGATTAGGTTCTGTCCAACACTGAAAAGAACTTTACCTCTCGTCCATTAAAAGCATCTTCAATCAATGTATTGCACTCTAAATCATCATATAGTTTTTGTGCTTCGTTTAATGAGGCATGAATAATTGGGTGCTTTGGTGAAAAAAGAACACAACAGTCTTCATATGGTAATATTGATGTTTCATAGGTGCCAATTTGTATTGCTGTTTCTATTATTTCTTGTTTGTCAAGACCAACTAGTGGGCGAAGTAAGGGTAGGGTACAAGCACTTTCAGTAACGGCCATGTTTTCAATTGTTTGACTTGCTACTTGTCCAAGACTTTCTCCAGTTATAAGGCATTTTGCTTGTATATGTTTTGCTAGCATGTTTGCAACCTTCATCATACACATACGAAGTAAAAGTGTTGACCATTCTTCGGGAGATTTTTGCTTGATTCTCATTTGCACATCGGTGAATGAAATTATATTTATATGAGATTCAACGCCATAGCGTGATAAAATTTGTGCTAAATCTTCAACCTTCTTTTGAGCTTCGTCAGATGTGTAGGGGTATGCATGAAAATAAATGCATTCAATTTTCATGCCACGTCTGAGCATTCTATACCCAGCAACTGGGGAATCTATCCCGCCAGATAAAAGCAATAAACCCTTACGACCTGTTCCAACAGGAAGACCTCTGCAGCCTTTATGTGCATCTGAGTATACAAAGCACCGTTCTCTAACCTCTACTGTTATGGTAAGGTCAGGCTTATGCACATCAACAGTCAAAATTCCTTGCGTAAAAACTTCTGATGAAGCTTCCCTACAAATTTCATATGAATTTAGTGGAAACGTTTTTTGACTTCTTCTTGCTTCAAGCTTAAATGTTTTTGCTCCAAGTTCTTTGCCTATCAAAGCTTCTTTCATTACGGCTTCTCGTATAGAGTCTATACTTTTCTCGCATACTCTTGTTTTTGCCCATCCTGTAATGCCAATGAGGTGTTTAAGTGCATATTCTACACCTTCACATGCTTCTTCTGTACAGTCAATGTACATTCTTCCAGCTCTAAGGCTTACCCTTGTACCAAGCCCTTTGAGAGAGTATCTAGTATTTTTTAATAATTGCTTTTCAAATAGCTTTATATTTGAACCTTTTAAAGTTAATTCACCAAGTTTTGCCAAGTATGTTTCTGTCATAGCAGTTATTTTATACTTTTTTTTTATTTAAATCTACAAATAATCAGTTTTTTTCTTTGACAAAATTTAAGAATGTGTGATATAATTATGCTATGAAAAATTCACATATTGTATATCCAAATTTGAAACATGCAGATAAAACATTACCAGTAAATCTCGCATTACTTGTTCGGTCAAGGGCTATAGAATGTCCTGATGTGGTTGCCCAAGCATCTAAAGATGAAAATGGCAATTTTGTAAACTATACATATAAGCAAATGTATGATAGTGTGCTTTTAATGGCGCTTGCATTTAAAAAGATCGGTATAAAAAAAGGTGCGCATGTTGCTCTTATCTCTGATAACAGAAAGGAATGGCTTATAACCGACTTAGCAATACTTTCGTTAGCCGCTGCTGATGTTCCTAGAGGTACTGACTCAACAGGTACTGAGATCCGCTACATAATTTCTTTTTCTGAATGTACACATGGTATTTTTGAAAACATGGGTCAGCTAGAAAAAGTTCTTGATGGGGTAAAAGAAGTACCATTACTTAAAACAGCAGTTCTTTTTGATGGATGGTCAGAAGAGAATGCTGCAAAAGCAAAAAAAGCTGGAATTACACTCTATAGTTATGACCAATTGATGAATAAAGGCTTAGAAATAGGTTTAGAAAAGAAAAAGGAAGTAGAAGATATTGCAGATAGTATAAAGGGTGAAGATTTAGCAACAATTATCTTTACCTCTGGAACTACGGGTGTGCCAAAAGGAGTAATGCTTTCACATAGAAATTATCTATGTCAATGTGAAGTTATTGGCGGAGTTCTATCTTCTAAAGCTGGAGATATGTGGCTTTCAGTCCTTCCTGTATGGCATAGCTTTGAAAGATTTATTCAATATTCAACAATTACATTTAAAAGTGGTATAGCATATTCAAAGCCTGTTGCAAGTGTTATGCTCGCTGATATGGCTACAATTAGACCTGAATGGATGTGTGGTGTTCCTCGGCTTTGGGAAGCCTTAGCGCAAGGTGTATTTAGAGCTATGAAAAAAGACGGAGGAATTAAGCTTAAGCTCTTTACTTTTTTTGTAGGGGTAGGGAAGAAATACACGGTAGCAAAAGAGCATGTAAAAGGGCATGTGTGCCGTTATACAAACAGATCCCGACTCTTAGATTTTCTTAAAGGTATTATTCCATTTATACTGTTAACACCTCTTGATGCTCTTGGAGACAAACTTATTTATAGTAAAATTCGCGCAAAACTTGGTGGTAGAATGATTGCTGCTATTTCTGGTGGTGGAGCTTTACAGCCAAATACCGACCTTTTTTACAGAGCAATTAAGTTTAAACTATTAGAAGGTTATGGAATTACAGAAGCAGCTCCAGTACTTTCAGTTCGCGATGTAAATAAACCAAGACCTGGTTGTGTTGGTGTTGTATATCCATGTTCTGCAATAAAAGTTGTTGCTGAAAAAGAAGGAAAAATTGTTGATGGTATAGGTCTTCCTCCAGGAGAAAAGGGACTAATTCTTGCAAAAGGTGAGCAAATAATGATGGGCTACTATAAGCGAGATGATTTAACAAAAGAGGTAATTGATGATGACGGCTGGTTAAATACAGGTGACTTAGGAATGCTAACGTTTGATGATGAAATCAGCATTACCGGGCGTGCAAAAGACACAATTGTACTCTTAGGTGGAGAAAATATTGAACCTGCTTCAATTGAAAGTGCTTTGGTAATTAGTGAGTATATTGAAACACCGGTTGTTCTTGGACAGGACCAAAAGTATTTAGCAGCACTTATTGTGCCTTCAAAGGATAATATTGAAGCATACGCTAGTGACAATAAGATTGTATAT
>CAYJLT010000027.1:399-18663 GCA_964371295.1 uncultured Treponemataceae bacterium | reverse complement strand
AAGAATTGAAGAGACTTTTGATTCATGGTATTCTACATTTGGAAGGATATGACCACGGTGATGCTCATATTGGAGAGGAAACTAATGAAATGTTTGACTTACAAGAAAATTTATTACAAGCATTTCAAGATTATAAAATTATAGGATGATTAAAATGGGTTTATTAAAGCGTTTATTTTCTAAAGCGAGTAAGGAGGAACCTCACTCTAGTAGTCCCGATAGGGACACGCAAGAATTATTAAACGAAGAAAAAAGGGACATGATTCGTGGTATTGAAGAACTTGCAGAAACATCTGTAAAAGAAGTAATGGTACCAAGAATAGATGTTGAGTTTATGTCTATAGCGATGCTACAAGATGAGCTATTAGAAAAAATTGCCGAAAGTGAACATTCACGTTTTCCGGTATATTCAGAATCAATTGATAACGTAGTTGGAGTATTATACGTAAAAGACTTAATAAAGGCTTTTGCAAAGAAAGAAGAAATTGATTTAGAAAAAATTATTAGAAAAGCTTTTTTTGTGCCTGAGTCAAAAAGAATTGATTCATTGCTCAGAGAGTTTAAAAGGCGCCATGTGCACATTGCGATAGCTATTGATGAGTATGGTGGAATGTCTGGAATTGTCTGCATGGAAGATATCATTGAAGAAATTGTAGGCGATATTCAAGATGAATTTGATAATGAAAATGAAGACATTATTTCAGTTGGGGACAATATGTGGTTATGCGATGCTCGTGTAAACTTAGACGACTTAAATGAAGAAATAGAGTCTGAATTTCCTAATGAGGAATTTGATACGCTTGGAGGTTTTGTTTTTGACCTCTTTGGTAAAATTCCTGTTAAATATGAAAAAGAATCATGGAATAATTATGACTTTATTATACAAGATGTAGAGGGTCATAAGGTTAACCAAATAAAGGTTGTGAAGCGCCCAGAGGAAGTCCTTTAAGAAGGCTAAAAAAGCACTATAAGTAACACAAAACTTGGGAGGGTATGGTGTTGAAAAAATCGATTATTTTTGTATGTAGTTTTTTTCTCGTTGTACATTTGTATGGGCAAAGTGCATTGTCATTATACACACAAGGTAAACAAGCTCAAAATCGTGAAGATTGGTACTCTGCAACAGAATACTATTTAGAAGCACTCGCTGTAAATCCTGCCTATGGAGAAGCATGGCTTTCTCTAGCAGAATGCTCATATGAATTAGATCAATATGACTTAGCACTAAGCTATGCTGATAAAGCGAGTCAGTACATAAAAAACAGGGTTTCAATTCCTAATCTCAAAGGTTTCTCTCTAATTGGACTCGGGCGCTTAGACGAAGCTCGGCAAATTTTTTTAGAAACCCTCGCACATCAGCCAAATGATATTGACGCACGGTTTGGATTAGCGCAACTAGATTTATTTAGCGGTAAATTTACTGGAGCTGAAAACTATTTTTTAGAAGCGCTAAAACGCGAATCATCAAACAAAAAAGCACTTATTTCTTTGGCTCTTATTGCAGATGAAATGGGCGATATTAATAAAGCACAAGACTACATAAGGCAAGCAATTCGCTACCACAATGATAGAGCCGACGTATATTATTTTGCAGGCTACTTAGCAGCAAAGGCAAATGACTTAGCCGGCGCAGAAGAGTACATTAGAATTGCTATAGAAATATACCCAACCTACATGGATGCATATAGATTACTTGCTGATATTCTATTTGTCGATAAAAGATATACGCAAGCAATTGATGTGTGTGATTACATTATCGCTCAAGAAAGAGATTCTCCATCAGCTTGGTACATAAAAGGTTTATCAAATGCGCAGCTCGGTGAAACAGAAAAAGCGCTTTCAAGTTGGGAAATAGGTTTACGGCTCGATGCGCAAGATGAAATAATGAGAGCTGCATTTGAACTTCTAATACATGATAAAACACAGATAGAAGATGAAAGACGCTCTGAATGGTCAGAGTATCATTTAGAAAAAGCTCAAATTGCTCAAGAAAAATATTTAGCAAATACTGCCTTGTATGAATATCAAAGAACGCTCAGACTTGATCCCCTCAATGTTTCAGCGAGGCTCGAGCTTGCAAATATTCTTTTGCAAGATGGATACTCTGAGTCCTTTTTATCTCAGCTCCAATTTTTGCAATCTCAAGGTCTCTCTACACTTTCTGTAGATGATAGTATTGAGGCGTATACGTCAGCACTGTCTAATACCCTTCCTCAAAAGTGGGATATAGATCCTTTTTATATTGATAAAACACGTTGGTCAATGGCACTCTACCATTATGAAGAGCCCATCTCATTGTATCACCAAAACATTCTCTCCATTACGACAGGGATGCTAGCCGATATTTTTAATTCCAGTCAAACTGTTGCCGCCGTTCCGAGTGAAACAGTAATACAAAGTTATGCAGAGGCCTTTAGGATTTCCAGACAAGAAGGTTATGATTATTTTGCTATTCTCGATGTTATAGAAGGCGATAGAGATATACGAGTAATGCTTGATTTATATGTTGCTGCAACAGGGACAAAGGCACAGTCTTGGGAGGTATATCGAACAGGTAATGATCGTTATGCATCTGTGTTGCAGAAAATACGAACTGACATAAGCACAACATTACCAAAAATAGGTCGAATTATTGATAGGCGTGGGACAACCATTCTAATAGATGTGGGATTAAAAGATGGCGCTGCAGTAGATCAAGTTTATGAAATTTATAAAGAAGACTATATTGGTATAATGGATAATGGTATTGGCTTAAAATACAGCGAAAGTGAAATGCTTGGTACTATCACGTTAACGGAGGTAGGTGAGGATATTTCACAAGGTGTCTTTGCTCAAAAAGGTTTTTATGATTTAGTAAATATTGATGATGAGGTTATTCCAACTGTTCCACTTGAAGTTACTCAAGAACCTGTTGAAGCTGTTTCAGGTTCTGGTGCATCAAATGAATTACCGCCAGAGGTGAATATAGAAAATCAAACATCTGTATTATATAATTTAATTCAATCAATACGATAAAAAAAAGGGGCTGTGCCCCTTTTTCTTGTTATAATTAGCTGTTTATTAACTAATACTAAAGAGATTTAAAACTTCTTCAATCCATTTTTTTGATTGTACAGGATAGAATCTTTCTGAGCGCTGAAAATATGTTAGAGCTGTTCTATATTCGTGTAAAAAGTAATATGATTGACCTAGATAATAGTTTGCACGAGCGGTTGCACCTGCGGATCTATTTACTTGTAAAAAACTTGTGAGCTCTTCTTGAGCCGCTTCCCAATTTTCTTGTGCAATAACAGAGTTTACTATTGTAAAGAGTGTATAATCATCTCCAGTTGCGCTTTCACCATTTATGTCTTCATCTAAAATATGAGAGTGTAAATAAAATGCATTTTGCGTATTTGCAGAATTCTGATTTACATCTGTAATCGGTCCACTTTCTACTCTTTCATTATTTGGCGAAACATCTAAATAGGGCAGTGGTCGTTGTCGCAGTGGGGCTTGAATATTTGTATTAATTTCTGAAGAAGGCTCCTCTTTAACTTCATGCTCTTTAGCTTGTGGCGCAATTGCAACACCTGCTAGTGGTTCACGTTGTACGGAGATTGCGGTTGCATTTACTGTAGGGATAATAACATCATACAGTGAACCGTTATTTGTGCGTGCCACAACAGCATAGTAGTATGATTTAAAATCATTTATAGTGTCAGTGTAGCGCACATCTTCAGCTGAAAGGGTTGCTATTGGAGCAAGAATTGAAAGTACTTCAGAACTAAGAATGCTTCCTGCATTTTTATATACTAAAAGCTCAGATATTTGTACTCTCGCATCCTCTGAAGTATTCCAACTGATTGTAACTTGAGAATTTTGAGCTGAATACTGAGAGGTGATATTTGTTACAAGAGGGCGCATGTTTTGAGTAAAAGAATGTGAGAATAAAAGAGCAAAAGAAAGGAATATAATAGTTATTTTTTTCATACTAATGTAATTATATCATAAAATAAGTATTTGACAAGATGTAAACTTTCATTTATGCTATATTTATGTTCATTTCTATAGTTTTAGATCCAGGTGGTGTTGACTCATCTAGGGCAATAGTTTCAATAATTACTCAATACGGTTTTATGAAAGTACAACGAGCGTGCTGGGAAAATCCTTCATTATCTGAAGGCCAAATTATAAAATTAAAAAAAGACCTAGACAGAGTTACTGATTACTATGATAGAATCAGAATGTACCAATATCCTGTAAATGGATTAATGGCTATAACTGAATTAAGTAAAAAAAAGTGGAAGCGCTGTATGCTCAGACCACCAAAAGATAAATAGGAGTCTCACATGCTAGATGAACTCAAAAGCCCCGTTGCCTCACTTAAAGCCGATATTTTGGACGTTTGGGGGCGTCTTTGACTCTGCTACTATTACAAAAAAAATAGCAGAAAAAGAAGAAATTAGCGCTTCTGCAGATTTTTGGAATGATCCTTCAAAAGCTGAAAAAGTACTCTCTGAAATTAAAATGTTAAAAAACCGCATTGAACCATGGAAAGAGTTAATCGAAAACATGGAAAACATTGAAGCCCTGTTTGAACTTTTAGATGAGTCACACGATGCAGAACTAGAACAAGAAATACGCACATTATACACAGCCTCTCAAGAAAGCTTTGAAAAACTAAGCATTTTAAATTTACTTTCAGATGAGGTAGATAAGAATAATGCATTTTTAACAATACATGCTGGGGCTGGTGGAACAGAGGCATGTGACTGGGCATCAATGCTGTGTCGCATGTACACGAGGTGGGCTGAGCGCCGTGGGTATAAGATTGAAGTTGTAGATATGCTTGAAGCCGAGGGCGGGATAAAATCTGTAACTATGCAAATATCTGGTGAATATGTATATGGGTACTTAAAGTCAGAGGCTGGGGTTCATCGATTAGTACGTATAAGCCCCTTTGATTCAAATGCACGCCGGCATACCTCGTTTACCTCTGTATATGTTTTTCCAGTTTTAGATGATAGTATTGATGTTGATATACGCCAAGAGGACTTAAAAATAGATACATACCGTGCAGGTGGAGCCGGAGGGCAACATGTTAATAAAACAGACTCTGCAGTTCGTATTACCCATATTCCAACGGGCATAGTGGTAGCTTGCCAAACTGAACGAAGCCAAACGATGAACAAGGCAACATGTATGAGTATGCTTAAAGCTCGTTTGTATGAACATATTAGAGCAGAAAAAGAAAAAGAAAATTCAAAGTTTGCACAAGAAAAAAAGGATATTGCATGGGGGAGCCAAATACGATCGTATGTTTTTCAACCATACACAATGGTAAAAGATTTGCGAACACGTTATGAAACCGGAAATATTCAAGCAGTTATGGATGGCGCAATTGATCAATTTATTGAGTCGTATTTAGCAGCGAAGTGGAAAGGACTCCCCATGGGAGATGGCGAGGAATGATGTTCCTTGGTTTGCGAAAGTATAAAGTTTTCTTAATGTGTGTACTTTTTATATGCAACATAAGTGCATTGTATGCTGATGAGGATGAAAAGTGGATTTTTTCAAGTACACAATTTGACTCAAATATGGAAGGCGATGAAATAGCTACACTCATTCCACAATACATATTACAAAATTTTCCCCAATCTCTTATGCGTTCTGTATCTATAGAAGAACAATATCGACTTGATGTACAGGCACTTGATGATAGTATACGAGAATTCTATGAGGACTTGCAAAGTAAAACCTACGAGCGCGATATACTATTGTTTTCACAAGATGAGAGCAATACAGTGTTAGAAAAACAAAAAAAAATAGAAGAAGAAATAGAAACATTAAAGCAGGAGATTGAAAATGCAAATAGTGATAAAAGAGCTCTTGAGCAAAAATCTTATGAAATTGTTGAAAAAGAAATAAATCTGTTCAATGATAGTGTAGACTTGTACGCTCTTTCTAATACAAGTGATTTTTTTGAACCCCGAGATGTAGATGCGCTTATAACAGGTAGTATAATTCATACAGATGACTTTGTGTTTGTAACCGTGTACCTCACACTCTATCCTGGTAAGGTTGTTATACTTGAGCTACAAGAGCTTGATACAATTACTTCAATTCAAAGTATGTCAAAAAGGATAGCAGAAAAAATATATACAGCTCTTACAAGTAAAAATGAAATTTCTATAGCATTTTCTATTCTACCACAAGAAGCACAAGAGAATGCGATTATCCATATAAATGGGCAATTATTAGAGTTTGAAGAAAATGAAGAGAATGCTCAAGTAACACTTACAGAAGGATTATATGAGTTTTATATTGAAAGTCCTGGTTATGAAGGTCTAGCTGTCAATTACAACTTTTTTGAAAGCGAGTATCTAGTAAAAATAAATCTTAAACCAATCGATGTTTCAAACGTTTCATTTTCTATTCCATCACCTAATGGAACCATATTTCTGAATACTCAAAAAATGCTGCAAGAAACAATGGCAGATAATCCTACTCTAGATGATAATACAACACAAGGTATTGTGAGCGTAAATGGTTTTCCCGCCCTAGGCGAGTTTGTAAGTGAAGATGGAAATACTACGTGGTTTTTGCTTAATGAAGGTTTAGATAGGCCTTTGAGTGATCCAAACTACTCCTTTACCTTTGAGCCAGAGACAAAAAACTATGCAGAGATTATTGAAAATAATAGAAAAAGAATGTATAATTCATATGCAGCCCTTATTGTGTCTTTGCCCTTATACTTTATTGCCAATGGCCAATATATAAACGAGTATAATTCATGGGCGAGTGGAAACTCAGCTGGTGAAAACGTTGCTGGGTGGGAAATTGCACGAAATATAACAATGGGCGCCTCTATAGGCTTAGGGGTAAACTTTTTAGTGCAATTAGGCTTATATATATATTCTGCAAATGCTATTTTGCCAGAAGAAGTTAGCACAAATAATTAAAGGAAAAAATTATGGCACGTGTAAATTTTGCACAAAAAATAAAATCACTATTTACTGGTGGCACACTAATAGATGATGATTTTTTTGAGAATCTCGCCGATTCGTTAGTTGAAGGTGACGTGGGAGCAAAAATAGCCTTTGAAATAGTTGATGAGCTCGAAAAACATTGCAAAAAAAATGTTCTTACAGAAGCAAAAGATGTCGTCGATGCACTTAAGGCAATATTATGTACATATGCAAAGAGTACCGAATTAACGGGAAATCCAAAAGATACAAATATCTTTTTAGTGCTTGGAGTAAATGGGGTGGGAAAAACTACCTCAGTTGCAAAAATGGCATCTTTTTTTCAAAAAAAGCAGACGTACAATGTTACTATGGCAGCAGCTGACACTTTTAGGGCGGCTGCTATTGAACAATTAAGTGTACACGCTCAAAGAATTGGCGTTCGCATTGTTGCTCACCAACATGGCTCAGATCCTTCAGCGGTTGTGTTTGATGCAGCAGAGTCAGTACATTCAAAAGGCGGCGGGATAGTATTGGCAGACACTGCAGGGAGACTACATAATAAAGAAAACTTGGTTAGAGAGTTACAAAAAATTGATAGGGTTGCTGCCTCAAAAGCTAGTGAAGGGTGTTATAAAAAAATACTTGTACTAGATGCTACTACAGGCCAAAACGCATTTAGACAAGCAGAGGTTTTTCATGAAGCCGTGGGTGTTGATTGTGTAATTCTCACAAAATATGACTCAAGTGCGAAAGGTGGGGTTGCTTTTTCTCTTGGAAAAGAGCTCAACATTCCAATAGCATTTGTTGGATTTGGTGAAACTTACAACGATATTACAACATTTGATGTGGAAAAATATGTTAATGAGTTTCTTGGTAATTAATGTATGAAATGCTATGTTCTGATGTTTTACTTGTGTGTAATTTTTTCACATGGGTTTTCTCAAGAATCAAATACCTCACTATCATCAGATGGACGCCTGCGCTATTATGAAGCAGATAGCGAAGGCTTTTTTGTTGACAAAGGTTTTTCCTCCTCTGCACGAGTAAGTGGAGACTCCATTGTTCAAAAAAAATATGATGATATGCAGCGGCTTATTAGAGAAATTTCATGGTTAAAAGATGCAGAAAGACCAGTATCTATTCGCGAGATAGAGTACTCCGATGGCAGCGCTTTTGCAAAAATGAGCACAACAAATAATTTTTCAACAATGCAAAGAATAGTGGAAACTTACACCGATGCAGGCTTTATTAGCGAGCGAAAAGAATATACATTAGTTGTTAGTGGCGATTCTTCAAGTGAAGAAAGTGAAACAATTGCTGAGTTGGTTTTTACAAAACTCTTTCGTTATGATAATGAGAATCGCCTTATAGAAGAGACAACCACTTTCAGTGATGATTCAAGTGACAATGAAAAAATATTATATGAGTTTAAACTTGGAAACGCCAAGGCCGATACTTACTCGTATTCAAATGGTGTTCTAAAAAAATCAGTTGTATACTCAACTTCTGGGAACTGGATAGAAACAGTCTTTTTTTCTAGCACTCTTTATATAAAAACGGTATATGAAAACAACGAAGCCATTTTAGAAGAAGTATACGAAAAGGGTGAAAAAATTCGTGAGAGATCAATATGAACATATCAAAAAAAATAGCTTGGATGCTATTTGTTTCAAAACGCTTTTCACATGTAGATAGCAAGGGACGAAGCGCTTTAACTTCATATCTCTCTTCACTTGGAATAGCTTTTGGAGTAATGACCCTAATAGTAGTAATGGCTGTTATGAATGGCTTTCAACTTGGCTATATTGAAAGCATTTTGGAAATAAGCTCGTATCATACGCGCGCAAGTACTGAGACACGAGAACTAGGTACTATTTTTGAAAACTTAGCAAGGGAAAGCTCCTTGGTTAGATCAGTTACACCGTTTTATGAAGCACAAGCATTGGTTGTAGGTAGCGCATCTCGGCAGCAAGCCGCAATGCTTCGGTTTGTACCAAAAACTATTTTAAGCGATGATGAGGGCTTTTCCTCTCAGGTAAGAATTATTTCAGGAAGCTTTGATTTACAACCTAACACTACAGTAATTGGTTCTTCATTGGCACGCTCTCTTGGTGTTCATGTAGGCGACAGTATTAATATTTTAGCTATGTCAGGCTCCTCTGATACTGACCTGTTTTCCGACTCAAGATTATTCAGGGTGTCAGGTATTTTTAGTTCTGACTACACTGAAATTAATAGTAGCTTCATGTTTTTTTCTTTTGATACAGGAACTAATGTGCTCGGAGAAAATGCTGTTCCTAACTATGGCATAAAACTCCATAATTCTGAAAGCGATTACCTTTTTCTAGGTGAAATTGAAGACATGCTTTTGCAAAATGGAATTATAAGCGGAGTTACAATTGAAACATGGCGAAGTTACAATAGAGCTTTTTTTGGAGCTTTACGTGTAGAAAAGATTTTGTTGCTACTCCTTGTTTTTATGATTTTTATTATTGTAGGTGTAAATATTTTTAACAGCATGAGGAGAATGGTTTTTGAGCGTAGAGAAGAAATAGCAGTGTTAAGCGCCCTAGGCTCAACTTCTACAAATATACAGGCGATTTTTATAGTACGTGGATTAATTATTGGTTTAGCGGGTGCCTTAGTAGGGCTCCTCCTTGGTGTTTTGATTAGCCTTAACATGGGGACTGTATTCTTGCTTATTTCAAAAACAATATATTATGTGCAGTACTTTTTTGTAATGATTTTCAATTCTTCGAATTTATATTTGGTTACAGAAAATCCTATGTTTTCATTTTATGCCCAAATTCCTACAAGAATGGATAGTGGCGAAACAATACTTATTACACTATTTGGTTTGCTCTCTGCCCTGTGTTCAAGTTGGATTGCAAGTAGAAAAATACTAAAACTGTATGCCGCGGAGGTTTTACGATATGAATAATGAATTAATAAAAATTGAAGGTCTTGAAAAAACATACTCGGATGCGATACAGTCATTAACAATTTTGCATGAACTTGATATGACTATTGCAAGTGGGAGTAAGGTAATAATTTTAGGAGAAAGCGGATGTGGAAAAAGCACCTTACTAAATATAATTGCGGGGCTTGATACAGCAACGAAGGGTAGGGTACAAGTAGGGGACTATGTAATATCAAACCTTATTGAAAAAGAACTTTCCGAATATCGCACAAAGTTTTTGGGGCTCATATTTCAATTTCACTATTTATTAAAAGATTTTACTGCATTAGAAAACGTATTTTTGCCCTTGTATATGAGTGGTGAAAATAAAAAAGTTGCGATTGAAAAAGCAAAGCTGCTATTGCATGATGTTGGCCTTGAGGATAGAATGCACCATCTACCATCACAGATGTCTGGGGGTGAGCGCCAGAGGGCAGCTGTTGCTCGTTCTTTAATAAATGATCCACACTTAATACTCGCTGATGAGCCAACTGGCAACTTAGATCCCGAAAATGCAAAAATAATTAGCGATATGCTTTTTTCTCTTGTAGAAAAATACAATAAAACACTTCTTTTAGTAACACACGAAGTTTCTTTGTGCGAAAGGGGAGATGTTGTTTATAGAATAAAAGAAGGGCGCGTTCAATATGACAATTAAATCTTCTGCTCTATATGCGCTACGCTTGTTGAAACCGAAAAAAATGTCTTCTTCTAATGGCAGAAAAAGCCTTTTTGGAGCAATGTTGGGTATCGCATTAAGCATTGTTCCCATGGTTGTAGTATTAGTTGTTGCAGATGGAATGATAGAAGGAATCACAGGGCGCATAATTAGTCTTTCTAGCTATCACCTACAAGCGTTACAAAGCACAGTGATAAATGTGAGTGTAAACGAGCACCTTGAATTGCTCGAAAGTATGGCAAATGATATAGATCAGGTGGATGGCGTTACTGGTACTTTTATTGAGCGCCAAGGGGTTGCCTTAGCAGTAGGTACTAATGGAAGAACCGGGGCAACTGTTAGAGCCGTTGAAGAAAATATTTTTGCTGAAAATAGAGGCTTCCAAACATATGTGCAAACCATCGAAGGCGTAGCAGCGTTTCCTACACAGAATAGTATTGTAATTGGCAAAAAAATAGCTGAAACATTAGATTTAAATGTTGGTGATACACTTCGACTTTTATCGACCCAAACGCTGCCTACTGGTAATGTAATTCCCAAAATTTTTACAGGAACAATCTCTGGCATTGTATCATCAGGGTATGAAGAAATAGATGCCCTCTGGGTGTTTTTACCATTAAAATCTGGGTTTACATATTTAGCCTCAGCCTCCTCTCAAGTAAAAATTGGTATTGAAACAATGGACCCTTTTTCTAGTAATCTTACACGTATTACGGTAAATACTTTGGGGGCTCTCGAAGATGGTTTTTCATTGTATAGGTGGAATGATGTAAATACTTCTCAGTATGAAAATTATGCTTCAACCAAAATGCTTTTAATGCTTATTATGTTTTTAATACTACTTATAGCAGCAGTAAATATCTCTGCAGCATTAATTATGACTACATTAGAGCGACAAAAGGAAATTGCAATATTAAAAAGTATGGGAGCTTCATCAATGGGGATCGCACTATCTTTTTTGATTACAGGAGTTCTCTGTGCCATAGGTGGATTAATAATAGGCCTTCCTTTGGGAATACTTTTTGGTCTGAATTTTAACGAAATTTTACTTTTTTTTGAAAATTTTTTCAACGAAATAGCAAAACTGTGGTATTATATAAGTAGTGGATTTGAGTATGTACCTGTTTCATTTCTCAATCCTGCGTACTACTTAGAAACAATACCAGTTTCTGTTCCAACTATTGAATTAGTATATATCTTTATTGGAACAATTGTATTGTCGGTAATAGTTTCATTAGTACCAGCTCTGCGAGCTGGAGGTGAGCGCCCGCTTGACATATTGCGCAAAATGTAGTGCTTTTAGCACCCTTTTGAGCGATTCTGTTGCAACCATGCTGCCAATCCTTCAACTTGTAATAGCGTAAAATTATATCATCAACGCGAAGTATTCTGTCACTGTTTATGTGATGAATACTTACTAGGGACTTGCTATGCTATGTAATATGTGTAATGAACGTGATGCTGTGCTTATTGTGCAACAAGTAAGCTTAGATAACAAAAAAGAGGTACACCTTTGTCCTGTGTGTGCAAAAGACAGGGGACTTAATGTCTCTTCTGATAATAATGATCCATCTGTTGAGAAACTCATAAACTCTATTTCAACGCTAAAAAAAAGATGTTATGTATGTGGGAAAAGCATAGACGACATTCGAAAATCAGGTATGCTTGGTTGTGCTGAATGCTATGTTGCATTTAATGACGACATTAAGGACATCTTATTAAAAACAAATAAAGAGGCTTCATATAGCGGCTCAATGCCAAAAAAACTTGAACACTTTCGCTCTATATTGACTGACAGGATTGAAATACAAAAAAAACTCGATGCATCAATTGAACAAGAAGATTTTGAAAAAGCTGCAATGTATCGAGATTTTTTAAAAGCACTCGAGCGCCCTTCTATTTCTGGAGCAGAAGAAGGAGAACAATTTGACAGATGAATTAGGTAATGCATGGTATAATACTGCTGGCCCTGAAAATGATGTTATTATTTCAACACGAGTACGGCTGGCGCGAAATTTGGCTGATTATCCTTTTCCTGAGCGGTTTACCCATGATGATGGGGCTCGTGTTCAAACCCTTGTATTTGATGCTTTTTCACAATTAAAAACGGCCGAACAGTATCAAGCGCTTAGTGTGAAAATGCTTGATGAGTTAGGAAAAAAAATTCTTTTAGAACGAGGCGTTCTTTCAAATGATTGCATTGAAAGTCCAATAGCTGGAATAGTGGTACGCTCCGATGGGAAACTAATGTGTAATGTGAATACAGATGACCATCTTCAAATAGCTACCTTTTGTTCTGGATTTGATGCATATAATGTGTTTTCCCTTGCAAAAGATCTTGACGATGATTTACAAGAAGTTTTACAAATAGCTGCATCTATTGAATACGGGTATCTAACCTGTAAAATTGATAACACAGGTACGGGCTTAAAAGTATCAATTTTTGCACACCTCCCATCTTTGGCGCAGATGAGCTCAGATGAAAATGATTTATCTGTTTTGTTTGAGAGTATCGAAAACCAAGGCTTTTCTGTAATTCCTGTTTTTGGTCTTTCTTTGCAACACGGAGATGCAATTTCTGCAGCTTTAGGGAACTGCTATCAAATTAGTACTACATTGTGTTTTAATGGAACAGAGCATAATCAACTAGATGCTTTTTCTGCAATGGTAAAAAAGGTAATTCAATGTGAGCGTATTGAAAGAGAAAATATCTGCAATACTAGACCCACCTTGTTACGTGATTCTGTATACAAAGCTTTGGCCATGGTTAAGTATTCTAGGCTGTTAACAGAGCGAGAAGGGCTCGATTTGCTTTTTAGGTTAAAGTGGGGAAAAGATTCAGGGATATTAAGTGGTATTGATGACTTTCAATTATCTAGCCTAATATATAGGATTAGAGAAGGACATATTTCATTTATTAATAAAACAGAACATTTTAAATTTGAAAAAGATATAACCACACAAGAGATGCAAACACAAAGGCTTAGGGCACTTATTTTGCAAGAGTCCTCTGAGAATATTCAAATATTTTCGTAACTATTTACTGTCTCAAGTGTTTATATAGTATAGATGGTGCTTAGTAAATAGCAAAAGTTTTATTTTTTATTTATACGCTACCAACAAGAATTACATACAAGGTGAATAGACTTTACATGTCTGCAAAATTTTTGGCTGTTTCCATCATCTAGAAGCGTCACTGTTTTGATGTCTTCATAGGAGACAATATGATAAAAGGTCTTTCGCCTCGAGCACAAAGTTTGCTAATGGTTCTTGCACAAGATGAAGCAAAACGGTTAGGATCAGAGCAATTATTACCTGAACATCTATTACTAGCCCTAATTAAGAGTGCCGATTCAGTTGGGTTCTCAATTTTACAGCATTTAAAAGTTAATATTCCAGCATTAAGAATTGCACTAGAAAAAAGTTTACCTAAAAAATCTAAAAAGAGCCAATACTCTGAAATACTTCGCTCAAGAAGATTGCAAATTTTTCTAGATGTTTCGTTAGAAGAATCAAAATTACTTCAATGTGCATATGTGGGTACCGAACACTTTCTATTAGCATCTGTGAGAGAAGAACAGAGTGTTATGAGTAAATTTATTAAACTGCACAAGATAGATATTGATGCTGTTAGAAAGGCAGTAGAAATAGTTACCGCGCAGATGAATTCCTCTGGCTTGAGTTTTAATAACAGTGGGGGAAATATTAATAAGCACGGTTCTTTTAACGGCAAACAAGAACATGAGCAACATAAAGCCCATAACAAATTCCAAACACAAACGCAGTCCCTTATCAATGAATTTAGTAGTGATTTAACAAAAAGGGCAGAAGAGGGATTACTAGATCCGGTAATTGGGCGAAAAAAAGAAGTGCACCGTGTCATACAAATACTGTCGAGACGCAGCAAAAATAACCCTATATTAATTGGTGAACCCGGAGTTGGGAAAACAGCGATAGCAGAATTACTTGCCCAAAGAATTATAGATGGGGCAGTTCCTCCAAATCTAGTCGGAAAGCGCATAATAATGCTAGACTTAGCTTCTGTAATAGCAGGCACAAAGTACAGGGGTGAGTTTGAAGACAGATTAAAGCGCATCATGAAAGAAATTAATGAAAAAAAGAACATCATTCTTTTTATTGATGAACTTCATACCATTATTGGTGCAGGTGGCTCTGAGGGATCTATGGATGCATCTAATATAATTAAGCCTGCTTTATCTAGGGGCGAACTGCAGTGTATTGGTGCCACTACGATAAAAGAGTATAGAAAATATTTTGAAAAGGATGCAGCTCTCGAGAGGCGATTCCAAGTCGTTCAAGTTGGTGAGCCCAGTGATGAGGAAACTCGTGAAATACTTGAGGGCATAAAAGAGCGTTACGAAGAATTCCATGGTATTTTTTATGAGGATAAAGCGCTAGATGCTATTGTACGTTTTTCTAAAAGATATATTACTGAGAGATTTTTACCAGACAAAGCAATTGACTTATTGGATGAAGCTGGAGCGATGAAAAAGGTTGGAGAAGAATCCTTGCCTTCTGATATAGTAGATATTCAAGATAGAATTAGCCTTTTAACAGCGGAAAAACAGCATGTAATACAAACGCAAAATTATGAAAGCGCAGCCATCGTTCGAGATGAACTTCGAACACTTAAAGATCAATATGCTTTACTGATGAGGCAGTGGGAAGCTAAAAGCGGAAAAAATACGGTTAAAATTAATGATGTTTGCACAATTATTTCTTTAATGACGGGTATTCCTATGGAGCACCTAAATGACAATGATATGGCTCGCCTGTCATGTATGGAAGATGAACTACATAAGTCAGTAGTAAGCCAAAATGAAGCTATAAAGCTTGTATCCTCAGCTGTTCGGCGATCACGCACAGGGGTTTCTTCTGTAAAACGTCCGTTGGGGTCATTTATATTCTTAGGGCCAACAGGAGTTGGTAAAACACTTCTAGCAAAAACGTTGGCAAAATTTTTGTTTGGCTCAGAAGAATCCCTCGTAAGAATTGATATGAGTGATTACATGGAAAAGCATAATTCCAGTCGTTTAGTTGGCGCTCCACCAGGGTATGTTGGATATGAAGAAGGTGGGGTGTTAACTGAAAAGATTAGGCGCAAACCGTACTCAGTTATACTTTTAGATGAAATTGAAAAGGCTCATCCTGATGTATTTAACTTGTTGTTACAAATTCTTGAAGAAGGAGAGCTCAGAGATAATTTAGGACATGTTGTCAATTTTAGGAACACTGTAATTATTATGACGAGTAATGCAGGCATCAGGCAAATTTCTAATGAATCAAAACTTGGCTTTAATACATCAGAAAAAAACCTCATGGATTATAGCAGCATAAAGGCTGATGCACTAAATGAGTTAAAGAGTGTTATGTCACCTGAACTTATTAATAGAATTGATGATACCGTTGTATTTTCTCCGTTAAGTCAAAAAGAAGTAGCAAAAATATTGGATATGCAGATTGAAGAATTTGCTGAGCGCTTACATGAAAAGAATATATACATAAAGGTTCTACCTAAAGCAAAGGCATATCTTATTGATACGGGGTATATACCTCAGTATGGAGCTCGCCCAATGAGACGCTTAATTCAAAGAGAAATTGAAGATAGCTTAGCTTTAAAAATTATTTGTGGTGAATGTAACAATGGGGATACTGTAATAGTTGACTGTAAAGTAGTTAAAGGAAACAAAGAACTCTATATAAAAATTGAAAAAAATGCATTCACATTTGAAGAAAATACTGAGTTTATTGCATTGCCAGAAGTTTCTGTTGTGTAAACTAGGATCACTTTATAAGCTGGCACAAAAAAGCCCTCCGCAGAGGGCTTTTTTTATGTTACACTGTATAGTATGTCACCGTAGGTAGGTAGTGACCAACATTCCCTTGAGGTAATAGATTCTAGTTCGTCAATCGATGCTCTTAAATCTTGCATTGAGGCAAATGTTTTGTCCCTCATATAAAATGTTTCTTTTGTAATATCGTGACAATCGTTACCATCAATGGCTGCTTCCAGTGCTTCTAGTTTCGTAAATACTTGTTCAGAAAGAGTTGCAACTCTTTCGAGAAGTTTTTCTTCCTTAGCACACGGAAGAGACTTTGAAATTTCTCTCTTAGCTAAGAGAGATTTTGCAATTTCTTTTTCATAGCAGAATGCTGAAGGTATAACATGTTTTTTTACCATTTCTACCATTGTTAATGCTTCAATTTGAATTGTTTTACAATAGTTTTCGCACATTATTTCATAACGAGATCTCATTTCAGCTTCACTAAATACACCTTGGCGTACAAACATGTCGATGTTCTTTTGTTCAAGATATGTTGGAAGTGCATCAGGCGTCGTCTTAAGGTTTAATAGTCCTCTTTTTTGAGCCTCTACAACCCAACTATCATCATAACCGTTACCATTAAAAATAATTCTATCGTGATCATTAATTGTTTTTGTAATAAGAGTAGATAAGTCCTCTTTAAAGTTTTTACTTCCCTCAAGTTGGTTTGCAAAGCCTTCAAGGACATCTGCTACAATTGCGTTTAAAACAATATTTGGACCTGATATTGAAGCGCTTGATCCGAGCATTCTAAACTCAAACTTATTTCCTGTAAATGCAAATGATGATGTTCTATTACGGTCTGTTGTATCCTTTGGAAAGTGTGGTAGAACCTTTGCACCTATTTGCATTGATATTTTTTCCATGCCTGCATATGCTGAACCTGTTTTAATTGCTTCTAAAATTCCTGTAAGTTCTTCTCCCAAGAACATTGAAACAATAGCTGGAGGAGCTTCATTTGCCCCTAATCGATGATCATTACCTGCACTGGCTGCAGAAACCCTCACAAGATCTTGATATTCATCAACAGCCTTAATTACTGCAACAAGGCAAAGCAAAAACTGAGCATTTTCATAAGGTGTGTCGCCTGGTTCAAGTAAGTTTATTCCCGTATCAGTTGACATTGACCAGTTATTGTGTTTTCCACTTCCGTTTACACCTGCAAATGGCTTTTCGTGCAAAAGACATACAAGGCCGTGCTTTACCGCTACACTTTGCATTGTTTCCATTACAAGTTGGTTATGGTCGGCTGCTATATTTGTCGTTGTAAAAACAGGAGCCATTTCATGTTGTGCTGGAGCCACTTCGTTGTGTTTTGTTTTTGAAAGGACGCCAAGCTTCCAAAGCTCTTTATCCAAATCTTTCATATAGGCTGAAACTCTTGACTTTATTTTTCCAAAGTAGTGGTCGTCAAGTTCTTGTCCCTTAGGTGGCTTTGCGCCAAAAAGTGTCCTTCCACAATATAAGAGGTCTGAGCGTTTTGCATATACTTCTTTATCAATTAAAAAGTATTCTTGTTCGGGTCCTACAGTAGTTGTTACTCGCTTTACTTCCTCGTTGCCAAAAAGTTTTACAATACGAAGTGCTTGTCTATTAATGGCTTCCATTGATTTTAATAGAGGTGTCTTTTTATCTAATACTTCACCTGAGTATGAACAGAAGGCTGTTGGAATACAGAGGGTATCATCTTTTATAAATGCGTATGATGAAGGATCCCAAGCTGTGTATCCTCGAGCTTCAAATGTTGCCCGTAAGCCGCCTGATGGAAAGCTAGATGCATCAGGTTCGCCCTTTACAAGTTCTTTGCCTGAAAATTCTAGAATAATTCCA
>CAYJLT010000027.1:0-389 GCA_964371295.1 uncultured Treponemataceae bacterium | reverse complement strand
CACCTTGACCATCAGGAGACACAAAACTGTCGTGTTTTTCTGCAGTAATACCAGTCATAGGCTGAAACCAGTGCGTAAAATGTGTGGCACCTTTTTCGCTAGCCCAATCTTTCATTGCATTAGCAACAACATTGGCAACTTCGAGTTCTAAATGGGTACCACTCGTGATTGTTTTTTTCAATGCTTTGTAAATATCCTTTGGTAGCCTTGCCCTCATAACTGCATCGTTAAAAACCATGCATCCAAATAAATCTGGTAAATCTTTCATTTTGTTCTCCTATACTTATTATAATTATTTTTTCTTTTTTTTCAAGTTTATTTTTTTGTTATAGATAAACACCTGAGGGTGCACTGTAGGGGTTTATTGCAATAAACCCCTACAGTTTACA
>CAYJLT010000026.1:0-19886 GCA_964371295.1 uncultured Treponemataceae bacterium | reverse complement strand
AACACGCACACCGAAGTTTTCATCAATAACTACAACCTCACCCTTGGCAATGGGTTTATGGTTTACTAGAATATCAACTGGCTCACCAGCAAGCTTATCAAGCTCAATAATTGTTCCCTCACCCATACCAAGTATTTCTTTAATTTGTTTTTTAGTGCGCCCAAGTTCTACAGTCATTTCCATGTAAACGTCCATGATAAGACTGATGTTCCCTTGTTCCATTGAGTTCATACCTTGTTGCAAATTCGGATATTGCAGAGATTGAACATTTGGAATATTCATTCCAGGAATTGTCATTCCGCCTCCCATGCCGCCCATTGGCATACCACCGCCAAGGCTAGCCATTTCATCAGCAGAAAGCCCACCCCCCATTGAAGGTTGAGGTGCTAATGCATTGCTGATTTCAGTTGCAATATTTTGAGACATAACTTCCCATATTGTATATGCTCCACCATCCCCTGAAACAGGGTATGATATAATAAGTAGTTGATCTTGAGTGAAACTTACAGAAGCTTTTGGAACGTGGGTAGCTTCAGCTGGATTAGATGCAAGACCAGGAAATTTTGAAGCTAACGCTGTTATTTCTGTTCCTACTTGCTGAGAGACAAGCTCACCTGTTACAGACAGAGCCATATCGTCAATTTCTGCACCCTCTTCTTTGTTTACAAGGCTCACTACCTTTTGAGCAAGCTCTGGTGAAAGTATAAATACATGGTCTCCCACCAAGCCTTGAGAAAAATCAGTTTTTACAGAAACAACCATTTCAGGCAATTTTAATAAAAGGGCATCACGGTCTGCTACTTCTAATACAGGTGTTCCTACTGAAAAGGAAGCTCCCGTCATAGTTTCTATTCCCGAGGAAAATGCACCAACTGTTCCGTCGATTAAATTTTGTATAGCACTAGTATCAATAGCAGGACTTGAGGGCATAGCACCCATACCGCCCATTGCACCCATGCCGCCTCCACCGCCGCCAAGGTCAACTCCTGATAACAAAGCTTCTATTTCATCTTGTGAAATGGCACCATCACTCATATGATTCATCTCCTTCTACTGATAATTCTTCAAATTCTTCCGCTTCAACTTGTTCCATTTTGCCAATAACCTGTACTGCCATTTTTTTTCCAATTATACCGGGTTGGCAAAAGAATTTCTTTTTATTACCGACATTTATTACCAGTGGATCTCCCACTCGCACATTGGACAAACGCACTACATCTCCAGTTCTTAAGCTCAAAACATCCCGTATTGGAACATTAATAGAACCAATCTCTGCAACAACATCCATATCTACTGTTGATAATTTTTCTTTTAATACATTTAAATACTGTGTGGTTGAACTTCTTCTAACCGATGAAAACCAAAACTGTGAAGACAATTTTGAAATAATAGGCTCTATAGTAATATAAGGAATACAGAAGTTCATCATTCCTTCTTCATCACCAATTTTTGTTTCTAAGGTAACAAGTACAACCATTTCTGAAGGAGGAACAATTTGTGCAAACTGTGGGTTTGTTTCAATTTGTCCCAATCGAGGCCTTAAGTCAATTACTTGAGCCCAAGCTTCCCTCATATTAGCCAAAATACGAACAATAATGCCTTCCATTACTGATTGTTCAATATCGGTAAGATCACGCTGTACCTTTGCAGCTTGCCCTTGCCCACCAAAAAGGCGGTCAATTATTGAAAAAGTAATTGACGGGTCAATTTCTAAAATAGCATTACCCTTAAGAGGGTCCATATTAATTACAGCCAATGTTGTAGGTGTTGGAATAGAACGAATAAATTCTTCATATGTTAACTGGTCTACAGAAGCTACGTGAACGTGTGCCATACTTCGGAGCTGTGCTGACAGAGCTGTTGTTGTTAAACGAGCAAATGTTTCATGCATAATTGAAACAGTACGTATTTGCTCCTTAGAGAATTTATCGGGGCGTTTAAAGTCATAAATTTTTATTTTACGAGTGTCATTTACCGGTTTAAAATCTTCAGTCTCATTTTCACCGGTACTGATAGCCATTAATAATTGGTCTATCTCGTCTTGTGACAAAACTTCATTCATTACTGTTTGCCCTTTTCTATAAAATAATAACCACCAACGGTAGCACGTCTATATACATTCTATCACATATTTCAATTAAAAGCTAACTAATATGTAAAATAATTTTATTTTTATTGCTCAATTACCTCAAAAGATAAAAATCGAACATCTTTTATTGATGATTGTGTTAATAAATCATTAATATCATTCTTAATTTCAAGTTTTAATGCATCCTCATTCATTGGCGTAAGCTCTACGCGTTTTTTACTTGAAAAATATTTTCGAAGATAGTCTTGCAATTCTACTCTTCTTGCTGTTATCTCTGCAGATGCAGTTGCATCATCAACTTCGTACCCTAAAACAGCTTTTACAATAACACTTGCTGGTATTGTATCATATGTTTTAGCTCGTACCTCAGGTAAACTTTCATACCAAGAATACACTTCTCTTTGAGGTGTATATTCTTCATTTATTGGAATATATGTTGTTGCCGGAGAGTTAGCATTCAATATATTCATAGTAATTACAACTACAGTTACAATGAGTATAATAGCACCAACTGCAATTGCTACCCACTTTAGTAAATTGGGTAATAGACCACCAAGTGCGCCACCTTTTTTTGGAGCAGAACCACCACCGAGATCACCATCATCTAAATTCATATCATCATCAGCCATATTATACCTCTCTTTCTATAAAATATACTATATCATTAAAAATGACCTTCGTCCAGAATTATTATATCAACTCGACGGTTATATCCTCGCCCTTCTGCAGTATCATTTGGGAATTTTGGCTGTGTATCACCATATCCTAAAAAGGAAAAATTTTCATCACTTACACCAAAATCTGTTAGATAATACAGAACATTTAATGCTCTCATCCCTGAAAGCTCCCAATTACTTGACCATATAGTGGTATCTACTGGTGTTGAATCAGTGTGTCCCTCAATTCTAAAATCTCTGCCAATAAGCTCTTCTGATGTCAAAAATTGAGAAAGACGCAACAAGGTGTCTCTCGTTTCACTTATTAGAAGTTCTGCAGAACCTTCTCTAAAAAACGAATCTGATGCAAGAGTAACCACAAGCCCTCTCTCATCCGTTGTAACCGTAATTCTACTTGACTTAATATCAGGTGCAAACAAGCTAACTGCTTTTTTTACCGCTAAACCTAAACTGTTTCCTTTTTCAATTGATGGCAATGAGTTAATTGTATTCCCTAAATCTGCTAAGCGCCCAGCAGTTAGAGACATACCACCCGAAGTTGGATCACCTTCTAGCGCAACTGTTAACTGAGCTTGTTGTGTTTCATCAACTTGCACTGGATTGAAAAGCATAACAAAGAAGCATAACATAAGGGTAATCATATCCCCATACGTTTCTAGCCACGCCTTGGAAGCTCCAGCTGGTTTTTTCGACTCTCGCTTTGCCATGCTTAATCCTTTAGAACCTCAGATTCAATTGCTTTTCTTGAACCAGTATCAAGGTATGTTAATAATTTCATAGCCAATACACGTGGATTATCACCCGCTTGGATAGACAAAACTCCTTCTATAATCATCTCTCTCGTTTGTATTTCCAGGGTGTTATGATATGTTAGTTTTGCAGCAATTGGCACTAAAAACATGTTTGCAACAATAGAGCCGTACAGGGTAGTAACAAGCGCAACCGCCATGTTTCCACCAATAGAAGCAGTATCTTCAAGGTTTGCAAGCATACCAATAAGTCCAATAACGGTACCCATCATTCCGTATGAAGGTCCCAAACCTGCCCAGTGGATAACCATACCTATCCAAGATAAGTGGCGCCCTTCTAGCTTAGTTAGCTCGTTTTCCATAATGGTCCTGATAATTGCGCCATCAGTACCGTCAACAACGAGACGAAGACCTGTTTTCATAAATGCATCATCTAAGTCTTCAAGTCCTTCTTCAAGTGCGAGAATACCTTCTCGGCGAGCTTTTTCTGCCAAGCCAACCATGTTTTGTACTAAGCTTTTTTCTCCAAAGTCAAAAACCTTGAAAACTCGTCCCATAATCTTAAACATAGCTAGAACTCTGCTCATGGGAAAACTGAGGAACATAGCAAGGAAAGATCCTATAACTACGAATATAAATGAAGGAAGATCCCATAGTCCTGCAAGACCCGCAAGACCTGTACTACCAGTTGCAACCGCGAACACGATAACTGCAAATGCACCAACTAGTCCTATAATACTCGCCAAATCCATACTATATCCCTCCCAAGACTACAGTTCGTTTTTAAACGCGCCAATAAGGCGTCTATATGAAATAATTTTTTCAATTATTTCTTCAGGTGTATTTTTAACCACCAATTTTTTTCCAGAAAGCATCATAAAGGTAACATCGGGATTTGTCTCAATGTATTCAATTTGATGCGGATTAATCCAATAGGTTTTACCATCTAAACGCATTACTTCTATCATATCTATTTTCCACTCTATTCCCAATCCAGTCAAGTACTTTTTGACTTTTTTTTGCAATTTTTTTAAAAAAATTGCCTATTTATTTATCGGAATATAAAATAACTGCCTTTAGACTAATATATACCAAATTTTGTAAAACCTATTGCACTCTTTCAAAATATTTTCTACAATAACGCCTATGAATTTGGCAGAACTAGCAAAACAATTAAATCCTGAACAACTGAGAGCTGTTGCAACAATAGATGGGGCACTATTAATTATTGCAGGAGCTGGTAGTGGCAAAACCCGTGTTATTACGTATCGAATTGCACACATGCTAAACTCAGGCATTCCACAAAGTCAAATTTTAGCGCTCACTTTTACCAACAAAGCAGCAAAAGAAATGGAAGAGCGCATAAAAGAACAAACGCAAAAAAAATTAAGCCACCTTACAGTATCAACGTTTCATGCCTTTGGCGTTAGAATCTTACATAATGATATTGCAAATTTGGGGTGGAGAGAAAATTTTTCAATTTACGATGAAACTGATAAAGCACAACTTATAAAAGAAGCAGGTAGAGAACTTGGTTTTACCCAAGATGCACTTGATGTTTATAAAATTGGTTCTCTGTTTTCAAACATTAAGTCAGGTAGATGGTCATGGGATGGCAAAAATGGCATACCAAAAGTTCATTCTGTCAATGATATATATAGACCGCTTTTTAAGAGTTACCAAGAGGGCTTAAAATTATATAATGCTGTTGACTTTGATGATTTAATTGCACTCCCTATTCGACTATTTAAAGAATATCCCGAAGTTCTTGCAAAGTATCGAGAAAGGTTTAAATACATAATGGTAGATGAGTTTCAAGATACGTCGCTTCAACAATATGAGTTTATGCATCTTTTAGCTCATGAAAATGTTGCTGTCGTAGGAGACGATGACCAGTCTATTTATTCATGGCGCGGAGCAAACTACGAGAACATCATTATGTTTGAAAAAGACTTTCCAAATGTGCAAGAAATACGACTTGAGCAAAACTATCGGTCTACAGAAACAATTCTAGCAGCAGCAAATGGGGTTATTTCAAATAATACAAACCGAAAGGACAAAGCTCTCTGGTCTGGAAACGGATCGGGAAAACCCATCGAACTCTTTTTTCCAGAGAATGAAGCTGCAGAGGCAGATTTTATAGCTGAAAGAATCCTTGCAGTCCGTGCCGAAGAGAAACTCACTTATGGCGATTTTGGTGTTCTTGTACGAGCAAATACTCTTACACAGGCCCTTGAAGAATCATTTTTACAATCGAATATACCGTATACGGTTTCTGGCGGTACTAGCTTTTATCAACGCAAAGAAATAAAGGATGTCATAAGCTATTTGCGCATATGCTCAAATTACCACGATGATATAAACCTTTTGAGAATAATAAACACCCCAAGACGAGGGATTGGAAGAAAGACAATTGAACAACTGAATGCAATTGCCAAAGAAAAATCATGTTCACTTTGGGAGGCAATTGAGCACCATATACATGTAGAATTAGAAAAAAAACACAAGCATAGCGCAAACCAAGAAATGTTCTCGGGCGAAGAAATGGGCACTAGCGAGCAAACAGTGACTTTGTCGGCAGGAGTTAAAGGTCTACAAGAGTTTCATGAATTAATTATAAACCAGAGAGCTCACCTTTTAAGTGGGGGAAAAGGCTTAGGCAAAAAAGTAAAAGAGCTTGTTGATGAAATTGACTATTGGAGTCATTTAGTAGGGGAATACCAAAAAAATGAAAAAGCTGCACGTTTTAAGTATTTGAACATTGAACACCTCATAAACTCAATTACTCAATGGGAAAATAATCCTGATAACTTTGATTCAGGACTATATGCTTGGCTTAGCCGCATTACTCTTTTAACAAGAGATGACCAAGAGGATGACTCTTTATCAGGAAAAGTAAATTTAATGACAATCCATGCATCAAAAGGACTAGAATTTCCTATTGTATTTATAGTTGCATGCGAAAACGGCATAATTCCACATGCGAGAAGTGTTGAAGAAGACGAAAAAAATATTGAAGAAGAAAGGCGGCTTTTCTACGTGGCTATAACGAGAGCACAAGATAAGCTTTTTATTACATCGTGCAGAAAGCGAAAAAAAAATAAAGAGCTCATGGAAACTGAGCCCTCCCCTTTTTTAGAAGAAATACCATCTGAACTAGTCGCATATCATGAACCTGAAGCAGAACCTGATAATGTCGCAATTGAAAAAATGTTTGCACACATGAAGGAAAAATTCGGCACTGAAGGGTTAATTAATAATTAACAAGTAATAATTAATATTCCTGTATGATAAATATAAAATTGTTGCAAAATCCATCAAAGAAGGTTCATATAGTGAAAATATTCACACACCCTCATAGCTTTGGTGGTACATAGAACAGTTTTTACAATTTGTAAAGTCACAATTAATAATTATGCATTATTAATTATTAATTATTTTACCTGACTATACAGTCCTGCCATTTCATCTCGCCATTCAGACGTTGCGTCATGGTCTTCCCACTCAATGGTTCTAACAATCGTAAATTTCCTTAAATCATGGGGGTTTTCAAAAAAGACAACTGCAAAACGACCTTGCCCAATATATGTTATCTTTTCCCCGTCCTCAAGTTTTTCTGTTTCGTTTAACTTGGCAAGCACACAGTCAAAATGTATCGCTCCACCTGATTTTTTGTCAATAAGAGCTGAAGATAACTCATGAATAGGTCTTGAACAAAACTCGCAGGTTTTTACATTTTCCTTGTGTAGGCGAATGGCGTCTGAGTTTTCAGCAACAAATGGTTCTTCAACTTTTGATTCTAGCCTTTCTTTATTTTTATTATCTTTTTTGTTTTTGTTCCATTTTTTTTTATGTTTTCTATTGTAGTCCATTATTGATTCCTTTATTGTTATCTCAAAATCATGCAACATACTTTAGAGGGGTTCTAACCATCTAAAGTATGTTAAAAATATGCATGATTCTAATAAGCAGCAGCCCCGCAAAATTAATTACTAGTATGCTTTCGGCTGCTCGACGATTCGCTTACTTAATACGATTGCAATTACTTGCACTGCATTATTTATGTAAGTAGAATCTTCAATTTTTGTTCTCATTGCGAGGATTTTGTCTGAAATACTATTAGCAGTTTGTATACCACTAGCATGCGTCCGACACTTTTTTAAACCACTCATACACACTCCGAAAAGGCATCTTCTATATGATACACTGAAGGTAATCCAGGCATATCGACAACAAGCACATCAAATCTAATGTAGCCCTGTATATATTGTCGATTATTCTCTAAAAAACATTTAGCCGTTTTAACAATTTTTTTTTGTTTTATTTTACCTAAAACGATTTCTAGTGTTTCTGCATCACTTCTACTGAGTGTTTTTACTTCAACAAAGACAAGTATGTCGTGTATTGAAGCAATAATATCTATTTCTCCTTGATTGTTTCTCCAATTACTTGCAATTATTGTATAACCCTTTTTAGCTAAAAAAGCTTGTGCTTTTTCTTCACCCAATCTACCTAACTCTTTAGTTGATTGCTTGTTACCCATAGTTTTTATGCTGTATGTACTTCACTTTGCTTTAACGCGCGTGTAATAGTAATATCTTTTTGTGCTTGTAAATCCAACACAAAATTCTCAGGTAGTGCTACAGACTTTGATGTAGTAATTTTTACTGTAGGAAAAAATGGTGCAGCTGGATTCACTTTAACAATTTTTGCAATAGAATTGTCACTTAGTTGAACATAAGAGCCTACTGGATATAGGCCTATACAAGAAATAAACGCTTTTAATACTGCTGGGTCAAACTTTGTTTCTTTATCAGTTAAAAGTGTTTTTACTGCATCATGAGCAGCATAAGCATCACGGTATGGTTTTTCTGAAAGCATCGCTTCAAAAGAATCTGCTACCGCAAGAACTCGTGCAGGAATATATATTTCTTGTCCTTCTTTACCTTCAGGATAGCCTTTTCCATCCCAACGTTCATGGTGCTGTAAAACAATAACCGCAACTTCTTTGGGGTATGCCAATGTTTCTAATATTGTAGTTAGCACCCTTTGAGAGTGTGTTTTAATTCTTATATATTCATCTTCTGTTAGTTTTCCTGGCTTGTTCACTATTTTTTCAGGTTGCTTAACCATTCCTATATCATGTAATAAAGCTGCTGTTATAAGCATAAGTATTTCTTTTTGAGGAAACTTCATTTCAGTGGCAATTACTGCAGAAAGAGTTGCTATATTTGCAGCATTTATCGCTAGCTGCTTATATCCCTTCACGGGAATAAAGCTAATACCAGTCATGAATGAACGTTCTTCCGATAAAAGGCTATAGATGCTTTTAACACTATCATCAACAAGATTTTTTTCTATTGTAGCCCCTTTTTCATAAGCATCAAAAACAGTTTCTATTCCTTTAATTATTTGAACATATTTTGTATAGAGAGGATTTTCTTCGTCTTCATCCAATTCATCGAGATCTTCTAAATCTTCATCGCTAGCATCACCCTCTTCTATTTGTTTACCATACGTGATAACCTTTTCGATGTTCCACCGTTTTACACTATCGAGATGCATTTTCCCAATAGGCATTCTTTCTGCTAAAAACATATTTTTTCCATCATCAAATAATAGAGGCGATGAAAACTGCATACCTTCTTTCAGTGTTTTTGTGTCAATTTCTGTCATATTCTTCAACCTTTTTTAAAAAAGCAAAAATTCCAGCTAAAACTTCATAGGTTTCTACTGGCACGCACTCTCCAATTTCATGAAATGAAAGAATTGCGGCAACCTCGGGTTCATTCGCAATAGGAATATTGTGCTCATTTGCAATTTCAAGCATTTTCTGTGCAACGGCACCCTTACCTTTAAATGTAATAAAGGGAGCAGGCGCATGCTCAGGATAATGTAAAGCAACAGCTGTTTTGGTCATTATGCGTCCACCTTTACAACTGATATTAACGACTCTAGCGCAAAATTAGCATCGTCATAAATTTCCTCTGAATATGAAACTGTACAGTTTATACCCTGAGGCAAACACAATGAAAGTAAATCACACAAGCGCTTAGGATTTCTAGCATTATCTTGACAATCAGTGCCTACTTTTATTGAATATCGTTGCTCTTTGTCTCCTTCACTCTCACAGTTTACCACAACCTTGTAATTTTTTCCACCCAAAAAGGCAAAAATTACCATTTTTTCTGTATTTTTTTTACTTACGTTAAGTAAAAGTCGGATACTGCCAGTGATTTTATGATTATCGCCACCATACTCAAAAGGAAGGATAATCCAGTGATTATCAGAAATATTGGTATGGTTCACAAAAGTTAAAAGACTACCGTTTTTATCTGAAATATCCTGTGCATTCTCATATAAGCCATGCAAAAGGTTATCATAAAACAAATAATCTTCATTTTCATTAAGCTTTTTATCCAACGTTTCAAGATTCTGTTCTTCCAAGGGCTCCTCTTGTTCATTAGCTTTATCATCTTTATGCTTATTGTTTCCTGATTCGTCTCCATAAAGAATCTTAAAAAGGAAAATTACAGTACCAACATTTGCTTGTATACCTTTATGTTCCAAAAATAATGCAATTTCACTTGCTTCATCTTCTTTTCCGGGGAACTGAAGCCCTATGGTGCGAACCTTTTCAGCAAGTTTTGCATTAAAAGTTAACCCAGCTGTTTGAAAATACTGAATAAGTCTAAGCGAAATAGTATCCGGCTTTAAGCCGAGATCTTGTAAAAAATTTGATAAATTTGTAAGTGCTTGTGAATCGCCCGTGGAAAATTTTTGAACAGCACGGTGGGTATTGGTTTCAAGTGGCGTTAAATATACTTTACTGTCTTTTATTGCTACTAAAGCGCGAAAAGTAGTGCATGTTTGTAGTTCTTTTTGTGAAAACACGCTAAACTTATTCCCTGCAAAACTTACAAGGTATTCACCTCCTTGTCCTTTTGAAAGAACACGTACAAAAACACTCGCCCCATTTTGAAGCGTATTTTGGTTTGAGCTTGCCTTTGTTAGCTGAATTGATGAAAAAACACTTGAGTCACTCAAAAAAATCTCCAGTATTGTTCTTTGCTCCATTAAGCAAGGAATTTTCAACTTCTAAAATAACTTCATCGGGTGTAGACGCACCCGCGGTAAGCCCTATGTTTTTAAATGAAAAAAACTCTTTTGGTATTTCATGCGATGTTTCAATATGGCACACTGGCTTTCTCTCATTTGTAGTAGATACCTGCATACTCAGGTTTTTTGCAGTTTGATACAAGCGAGTTGTGTTTGCAGAGTTTTTACCTCCAACAACTATAACGGCATCAACATCATAAAATAAATCCTTTAGTGCTCCTTGCCGCTCTTGCGTTGCAGGGCAAATTGTTTCAAAAATAATAATAGAATCAATTGCTGTTTTGAGAACTGAGCTTACAGCATCATACTCGTGTTGAGTAATTGTTGTTTGACTAATAACTATAGCTTTTTCGCTTTTAAGTGATGTGTTTTTTTCTATGAGCTCTTTTGCTTCTTTATCGTTTTGGAGCAGAAAATATTTACTCCCCTCAGGCACAGAACCAGCAAGAGCAATTACTTCTCCGTGCGACTTATCTCCTACTATAAAAATGCTATACCCTTCTTCTGCATAGTCAGTAATTCTTTTTTGATTAATTAAAACTCTCGGGCACGTTGCATCAACTACAAGTGAACCTGTGTCTTCAATGCTTTGTCGAATAGTATGGGGAGTACCATGCGCGCTCAGAACAACAAGCGTTGGGCACCCTGCATTTTTTAAGGCTAGTATAGAATCTTTATCAAGAATTTGTATGCCTTTTTCTTCAAGCATAGAAATTGCTGCATTGTTATGGATAAGTGGACCGAGTGTATATATTTTATGATTAGGGTGAGTTAAACGCGCTTTTAAGGCTATATCAACAGCACGGCGAACACCCATGCAATACCCTAATACCTTTGCTCTAATTACCATAATCTTAGTATAGTCAAAAATAGTTTTTTTTGCTATAGTTTTCTATGCTAAAAATTTTACAAACGGGTGATTTACATTTGGGAAAAATATTGTATGAATACTCACTTATTGAAGACCAACGACATATTTTAAACCAATTGCTTCAAGAACTCAAATCATTTTCGTATGATGCTCTCATTGTTTCAGGAGATATCTATGATAGGTCTGTGCCAAGCCCTGAAGCTGTTCGTTTGTTTGATGATTTTTTAATTCAAGTTAACAATGATTTCCCTGACCTTGTAATTTGCATTATATCTGGCAACCATGACTCACAAGCAAGGCTTTCATACGCAAGCACTTTTTTACGCTCAAAAAATATTTTTATTTCAACTGACTGCAATGAATGTGACAGGCCAATTATCATAACTTCAAGTGACAAGGAGCAATTTGCCCTATATCAAATGCCTTTTATGCATGCCGGAGGATTAACGCTAAGCGATGGTAGTATAATTCGCAACCAAAGCGAATTGGTGGCAGAAGCAATAAACCGTATTCAAGCATCTCATGCAGACCTTCAAAAAAATTCGGATAATGAAATGCTTCCTGCTCTACTAAACTGCCACCTTTTTACATTGCAAGGCCACTCAAGCGATTCTGAGAGGCTTTTTTTGGGTACTGCTGAGCTTATAGATCCAAAGCTTTTTTCTCCCTTTATATACACTGCAATTGGTCACCTACACAAAAGACAAAAAGTAACAGAGCAAGCTTACTATGCAGGCTCTCCTCTTGCATACTCATTTAGCGAAGTCCAAACAGATAAGGTTTTTTTAAGAATAGCAATTGATACCTGTGAAAAAAAAGCCGTAACAGTAACGGAGATTCCAATTATACCATTAAGAGAATTAATTCAAATAGAATCAAGCTTTGAAGATTTTGAAAAAATGATCGAGTATAAAGATGCGTTTATTGAGTTTACCTGCACAGATATAATCCCTGTTGAAAACATAGCCGCACGGCTTCGAAAAACTTTTCCATTTTTACTTTCAATAAAACAAAAATCTGTTATAGGAGCATATAAAAACAACGAACACTCGCTTGCCAAACGAAAAACCTTATTTGAAAAAAAAGATTCGTTTCCTGTAAAAGAGATTTTGTGTAGCTTTTTGCAAAGCATTGAACTGATGGGCGAAGAAGATTCTTACAAAACCAATACAGAGTGGAAAGAAAGCATAGAGTTATTTGAAAAAATTACTAAAGAAGTTGAGGCATCAGAACATGAAGCCACTTAAACTACACCTTGCAAACATAGGGCCTTTCGTAGGAAATCATTCAATTGATTTTACAAGTCTTGACAATATTTACGTTATAACAGGAAAAACAGGATCAGGTAAAACAACGGTTCTTGATTGTATAACGTATGCACTGTATGGAAGGCTTCCAGGCTCGAGGTCAAACCCAGATAGAAGACGCTTACAATCAGATTTTTGCTCTCCTAATGAGCTCAGTACACTTACATTGGATTTTTCAATTAACACAAAATTATTTCGTGTTGAGAGAACTCTCCCCTTTTCAAAAATATCAAAGAAAGGAACACAAACACAAGCCGATGAAACTGCAATACTTTATAGCATAGAAGATGCACAGAAGGATCATCAACAAGACCTTTTTGCACAGGAAATGGGTTTTACAGTATTAGAAAGTCAAAAGTCAAAGGTAGACGAAAAAATAGAAGACCTTTTACTTCTCTCTATTGACGAGTTCACTCGAATTGTATTGTTGCCACAAGGTGAATTTGCAACATTCTTAAAACAAAATTCAAAAGAGAAAAAGTCCCTTCTTTTAAAACTTTTTCCAATTGAATTATTTACTAAAATTATTGATAAAATAAAAGATGAAAAAATAGAAAAGAAAGCATACTTTGAATCGTTGGACTTACAAGTTGAACACATAAAAAATTCTTTTAACCCAGATACAGCTGAAGAAGAAAAAATAGCAAGCGAAAAAGAACTAAGCGAGTCAAACATACAGCTTGAGAGCATTCAAAAAAGCATAAATAAACTCATAATAGAGCAGCAAAGATTAAGCGAACTAGAAAAAAAATATTCATCGTTTAAGATCATTACAGAGCAGAGAGCGCAGTTACGCGAACAAAAGGATGCCATGGAAAGGCTTAAGGATAAAATCAAATGTTCTACAGAAGCTGAAAAAATTTATCCGATAACACAAAGCCTCATGGCTCTTTCACAGCAACTTGAGATTGTTACAAACGAGCAAGTTGAATGCAAAAAACTACTCGAAAAAAAACAAGAGGAAAAAGAAACACTCGATAATGATTCAAAAAAACAAGAATCCTTGAGTGCTAGACTCTCTGAAATTGATGTAATTATTCATGATTTAGAGCGTGCGTCCCTGCTTCAAAAGAATGTTGAAAAACTTGAAAACGAGCACACTACTTTTTTAGATGACTTAGTAAAATGTCAAAAAGAGCTTAAAGACATATATGAGAGTGCAAATGATTTTACATCCCTCATTAAAAATGAAAATAATATTCTAGATGAATACGAGTGTGCTCAAAGTGAAAAAAAAATATGTGCTCATAAAGTATTGTTAAGTTATGAAGCTTCCCTTGTACTTCTTGAAAAAGAATCAGAGGATACACTCGATAGTGCAAAAATAATTTTCGAAGATTTGATACAACAAGAAAAAATGCAAAAGCAAATGGACACAGCGGCCTCAATTGCAGAACTCCTCTTACAGGGAAAAGCTTGTCCAGTTTGCGGGTCCCTTGATCATCCTAAGCCAGTAAAAAAAAATGATTTAATTCTCAATACTGCTCAAAAAATAAGTTTACAAGAAAAAGTACTCCGCCAAGCAGAAGAAGCCCTTCAAAAAATAAGAACAGAGCGAAACATATTATTGGGAAGTATAACCGAAAGCAACAAAGCAGTAAATGGTCTTGAGATTAATTTTACCTCTCCTACCAATCAAACAGAGTGCTTACAACGTAAAAATGATCTTGAAGACATGCTAGAGAATGCAAATTTACGATTAATTGATGCTGAGCAAAATATTGCTAAATTAAAGCTTGCAAAGGAAAAAATAGAATCAAATGAAACACTCATCAAAGCCCTCCAATCCACTGAATCAACCCTTCAATTGGAAAGTGCAAAAATAGCTGCAATAATTGATGAGCAGCAGACAGAATTTTGTACAATCATGCAAAAAGTAAATACTACATCTTCCTCAGCCATTGAAGCCATACATACGATCGAATTAGAAAAAGCGAACATAAGTGCTGAGTGTGACTTATTTGAAAAGCGAAAAAAAGAACATGATGAGGCGGTATTGCGCCTTACAGAAAAAATATTGCATAATAAAAAAAGCATACAAGAGTACACGGTGAATAAAGAGCACACCCTTAGTGATTTAATTGAAAATATGAAAAGTTCAAATATGTTTGAATACAATAGCGAAGATGTTTCTAGCAATATAGAAGTGATTAAAAAAGCAGTAATGGACTTAGCTGAAAAACAAGCATCAGAAAATGCGCTTGAAACATATAAAAGTGAAACTGTTAAAATTGAAGCCTTGTATGAGAACCTTAAAGAAGAGCTTTCCGGTACAGAAGCTGATACGCAAAAGCAAATTAGCGTGATTGAAGATAAAATTTTGACCCATACAAAAGAACAAGAAAGCCTGCACTTCATTATTTCAAATGCTCAAAAGAGAATCACAGAGCTTGAAATGCTTCTTGTAGAGTACACAAGCGCTAATGAAAAACTCATAGAGAGTAAAACGTCCTATGAGCTATATGAAAGGCTACACAATGTTATTTCAGGAGGTAGTCTTAATCCAAAAAAAATACCTCTTGATTCTTGGATTTTGGGGATGTATCTACAAGAGATTACCATATATGCAAACTCAAGACTTACAAGAATGTCTAATGGTCGATATGAACTTCACTTAAAGCAAGATGCAGAGGGAGGAAATACGCACAAGGGCCTTGACCTTGAAATATACGATGAATACACAGGAAAAAGTAGACCTACAGCAAGCCTTTCAGGTGGCGAAACATTTATGACTGCAATTAGCTTGGCCCTCGCTATTAGCGATATTGTACAAGAGCAAAATGGTGGTGTTCAGTTAGACTCACTGTTTATCGATGAAGGATTTGGAAGCTTAGATGCAGAATCGCTTGAAAAAGCTCTAAGCATATTAGATGAGATTAGAGAAACAAGGTCAATTGGGCTTATTTCACACGTAGAAAGTCTTCAAACAAGAATAACATCGCAGATAAGAGTACATAAGCATGCGGGAGGAAGCACGGTTGAAATACATAATTCCTTATAATACTATTAAACTTTTTTACGAAACAAGTAATATATTGCAAGACCAATAAGCGGGAAAATACCAAAAAAGATATAAAGCTGTGGGTATCCAAAACGGTCAATAATAATCCCCCCAGCAAAGCTACCTATAACACTGGCAAGCCCAGCCGAACCAACAGAAGAAATTGCCTGTGCCATTACCCCATTCTTTTTACCCTTTACCTCATCAGCAATAAAAACTACTGAGGCAGGATGCAATAAGCCGAATGTAAAGCAGTGAAACACTTGTCCCAAGGCCGCTCCTTCAACTGTTGGAAAAAGCACATAAATAAAACTTCTCACCGAAATCATCGCAACACAAAAAAGTATGAGACTCTTACTACCAAAACGCCGAATAAACTTGTATGAAAAAAAGAGCGCCGGTATTTCACAAATAACAGAAATAGCCCAAAGCAAACTAAATGAGTCGCTGTGCAAGTATTCTTTTACGTATAAAGAGAAAAATTTAAAAGGGCCAAATTGGCCGATATTTCCAAAGGTAAGTACCAGAATAATAAGCCAATATGCAGGTGAAAACTGTGTAAAAAAATTTGTAGGCTTTGTTTGTTCTATTGCTTTTTGTTCACTCTTTGTATCTTTTGATGCGTGCTCTTGCACAATAGGTTTTAAAAGCCTTGGTATAGCAATAAGCGAAAGGCAAAGGAGCCCGCCTGGAACTGCCATCCACACTGCACTTTCAAAAAGTGAAATAGTATCACTATTTACAAAATACTGCATAATAAGGCTCATTGTAACAAATCCCATAGATCCAAATGCCCGAACCATTCCATAACGGTCACGTCTATTCCCAAGGCGTAAGTTGATAAATGAATCTGAAATTGGCACCGCCGCCTTCGTAGGAATTGCATAGAGTAATAGCGCAATAATCATTATTGGAAAAGGGGCTAATAGCAGCGGAAAAGGAAGAAGCGCAAGGGAAACGCCAAAAAGCAAAAGCCACATTCCGTATTTACCGCTCTTTTCAGGAAACTTACTTATAAAAAAAGTAACTACTATTCCAGAAATTTCTAGTAATGATAATAATACTCCAATTAAAGTAGAAGAATATCCCATGTTCCGAAAAAAAACTGGTAAATACACATTGACGATGCAATAGATAGAAAAAAATAAAAAACTGGGGATAATCATGCTCATAAACACTTGTACCATTATTACAGCTAATTGTCAAGCGAAACAAATATTTTACCATGAGACACATTGACACAAAAGTAGAAATTTGATAGTATATATTTCGTTGCTACCTATAAAGGTACATACATGCGGGGGTGGTGGAATCGGTAGACACGCTAGCTTGAGGTGCTAGTGGCGCGAGCTGTGCCAGTTCAAGTCTGGTCTCCCGTACTTATAAAACACAGGTTTTGCCTGTGTTTTTTTATGCCTTGCCCGTCATTCTAATTTTTACCCCGCCTCTGTTTCCGTGAAGAATATTCGACGTAGCGTAAAAAACCGAAATCTTTACGTGTACCACCAAGACTGGCCATTTTTAAACCACAAGAATTATTTTTTGTTAAAAAAGTACTTTTTTTTGCATTTTTAAGAAACTTGTGTTATATTTATAGTATCAAACTGCTAAGGAGAAAACAATGAAAAAGAGTTTTATTGTAACAAGTATTTTAATGGCTTGTATTTTTATTATTGTAGGATGTGACAATTTGTCACCTGGAACATCGGTTGTTAACGGAATAACCTTTGAAAGAGATGCGTACACATCTCCTGAACCTGCGAGAGATAGTTTGGTTGTAAGTAGGAGTATTGCTTCATCCGGTGCTCTTGTAGACATGGAAATTGATGCGATTAAAACATTATTGCAATCAATTCTTCCAAATGGAGAAATAACTTATCTGGAAAATGGACTTGGATTTACGTATATCCCAACTTCAGGCGAAAATTGGGAAATTACCGAAGACCAATGGGATGAGTTTGAAGATAAGCTCGATGATGTTATTGTAACTATTGATGGTCAAGCGTATGAAGCTGAATTTGACCGTCAAGATACCACTGGCAATATTGAAGTTGAGCTTGACCCGATTATTACATATCCAGAAGACTTTTCTACAATTAAGGTTATTGATGACACAACAGGAAGAGAAGCAGAAGGAGTTGTACTACTTGCTTTTCAAGCTTCCGGCATTGAAGAATACTTTGCTAATAAATATTCTGGCTCGTGGACAAATGGATTGTTCACCATAACAGGAAATGCAATTGAAATTACGGAAAATAACTATGAAATACTAGAAGATGATTTTGATGATAGGTTTGAAGAAATTTCACTCAACGGAACCGAATATGAATTTGGCTTAGAAGAGCCATTTAGCGGTGTGCTTATTATTGAAGTTGAACTAGAAGAAGATGATGATTAATTTTTATAATTAGTTTGTACTACCCTCTTACAAAATGTGAGAGGGTATTTTTGTGCGTGTGCCACCAAGATTGGGCATTATTATATCCGCAGATTGATAGGATTACGCAGATTTCTATCTGTTGCGTTTTGAACTACACTAACATCTACCACAAAAAACTATAAATCAAAACTATTTATAGTTTTGTCACGAATTTGTCTTTATATTTTGTTTAAATTTCTATAGAACTTTCCAATAAAAATCCCATAAATCTGCGAAATCTGCGGTTCCTTCACATCTTTGCGTTGCCCACCACAATTAAACACAAAAAAAGACTCTTCCAATCGGAAGAGCCTTTTCATAACCTATTATGACTTATTTTTCTGCCATTAAAAGTGTTTTAGGGTCAAGCTTAAGCTTGGTATCATGCTCACCTGCACCTCTCGCTTTCATAACACGTAAATCTATGCCATCAGATTTTTGTTCTAAGTGCACTGAAACTTCAATTTCAGAAGCTACATCACTACTCATTGAGGCTAAAGCGTCTGAAGAATCACAGTTGCAACTTGCCCAAAGAGCAATGCCAGCATCTTTTGCATAGCTTTTAAGCACTTTGATGTCATCAGCTACAACCGTAGAAAAATTAAGTCCATCAATGATAAGACATGAAGGATTAATGTTTCCAGCAGCAAGGGCTTTTAAGGTAGTAGCAATATGTGACATTGATGTACTGCCTTGGTGTAAATTTAAGATAACTCTTTTTCGAATTAAATCATTTTTTACATCATCAGAATCTGCAAGGTTCTTTTTCTTTGACATTTCGTCAAAAATATCTTCATACCAAGTAATTACGTGACTTGCATTTTGTGTAAAAGACACATGCACAACTTGTTTTTCTTGTAATAGCATATCAAGTGCAATTTGTACTAAAATTGCAGTTTTTCCCAATCCTTTTTTTGAAGACAAAATACCAAGTTCACCAGCTTTTAAGCCTCCATCGGTAGTTTGTTCAAAAAAGCGAACAGGGCTTCGTTCAATTAAATCCTGTTTAATCATAGTATCCCCCTATTTGTTTTCGTTGCGACGTTTTTCTTCGTAAGCCTTGATAAGTCCTTCAGAAATGCTTGCAGGTACTTTACCATACTTTTCGAATTCCATTGAGAACTCAGCTTTACCCTGTGTTAAGGAGCGAAGAACTGTAGAGAATCCGAACATTTCACTAAGTGGAACTTCAGAGTCAATTCTGCAGAAGTTATCGTCTTCAGTAGATGATACTATTATACCACGTCTTTGATTAATTGTGGCAAAAATATTTCCTTGAAATTCTGTTGGGCCTTCAATAGACACCTTCATAACAGGTTCTAAGATTACTGGCTTTGCTTTCATGTAAGCTTCACGGAAACCACCGATTGCAGCAAGTTGGAATGCAATGTCAGAAGAGTCAACAGGGTGAGACTGACCATCATTGATAGTAGCTTTAACACCAACAATTGGGAACCCAATAAGAGCACCCTTTGATAATGTTTGTTTGAAACCTTTATCACAAGAAGGAATGTATTCACCAGGAATAGCACCACCTTTGATCATATCTACAAACTCGTAATCTTTATCTTCAATTGGTTCAATAAAACCAGCTACTCTACCGTATTGACCAGAACCACCAGATTGTTTTTTGTGAGTATAGTTGAAGTCTGCT
>CAYJLT010000025.1:1727-19916 GCA_964371295.1 uncultured Treponemataceae bacterium | reverse complement strand
CGAGAGTTACAGGAGTTATTGATGGTAACGGCACTACAAATATATATAATTCATCATTCTTAAATAATTATCATAACCCAGTAGAAGACTGTTATTATAGTGGCGCAATTACAGGGAGAGGTGTCGTAAACATTATTGCAAACAATGGTATAAGTTTAATTTCTGGAAATACTTCGAATGGTAGTTCCGCAGGCCTTTTTGTACGCCCAGATGCTGAAATAAATCTATTTGCGGGTTCTAGCGGTGGAACAACTGGCACGCTTGTTATTAACGACGCCATTAGCATTATGGCTAGCGGTAACTTACATATCAATAAAAATAATGGCCACGGTTTTGCAACCGATGGTGTTATTGAAATAAATGATACCATTACACACTTGGATGGCTCACATGATAGCATTTACTCAGTTAATCTATACAATGGTACATTAAAATTTGGTTCTGCAATAGTAAATTATGAAGGAAAGGGCAATGATCCCTCGTTTGGAAATATTTCTGATAAAGTTACATTTAATGTGTACGGTGGAAAAATAAGCACTGCAGATGGTGACATTAGAAGTACTAACCTTGGAAATCTCAACTTATTTTCTGATGCACTTTATGATTTAGACGTAGATTTAAATAATGCTGTTTCTGACATCCCAACTGCTACATCCTACGTATCTAATGGGTATGGTTTTTTAATTGACACCATTCATCTTTTTGGAGATACTGATAAGAGGTATACTGAGGTAGTCGTAAGTGATGGGAGCATCGATGTAGGACTTAGTGAAAAAACTGTTGCAGCCTATACCCCAATGTATAGGTATGAAATTGATGATACTAAATTATCGTCAGATGGAATATTAGGTTTTACAAGGGACATGGACACCTATAAAGGATATAATCCTAATTTGTATGCGAGCTCTATAGCCTTGTTAACAGGAAGTCACCTAAGTAACATATCACTTCAAACAAAAAAATTATTAAAACCTCGTGTAAATGATGAACTTCAATTCAATGTTCGTCCTTATCTTTCATATCAAAAGGTAGCATTAGTTGATGGATATGATGTTGATAGCACGCATTACGGAACTTCGTTTGATGTGAGCGTAACAAATAAGCTAGTGATTTCTGCAACGTATGTGGGCTCATATCAGAGTTATGAAAGTACTTCTCAGTTTCAAAACGGAGGGCAGCTATCGCTCGCATACTACTATAATATTAATAATCTTTTTATTAATAGTGCAGCAAGTATTTCAGGGGCAGGTGTACAAGCTACGACCCTTTATGGAAATGAATTATTCCCTATTCTTGCAGCAGATATTGCAACAAACCTAGGCTACGATTTTGATCTTACCTCTACTGTATCGTTGATACCTTCTGTTCAAGCCTCCTATGCTTTTTCAAAGTCACTTGATTATACAAGTGCCGCAGGCTTAGAAATTAAAACAACGCCGTTAAATGCATTTACAGTACTGCCCTCTATTGCAATGTTAGGAAAAATTGATACCAGCCTATCTCTTAACGCTTATGTTATGGGAAATTTTAGCTTTCTTTTTGGCGCAAAAACAACTGTAGATGACGTGCATATGCCTGAAATGAAGTTAGGTCATTATGTACAGTACGGTGTGGGACTTACAAAAAAAATTGTAAATAACCGAAATATTGAAATGGAGTTAACGGGATATAATTTTTCGAGAAGTGGGATTGACTTTTCAATGAGCGCTTCATTTTTCTATTGATGGTATGTATTGTTCTCAGTTGTTATTTTTTTTATAATAGGTTATAATTACTTTATAATGTATAATAGCTTAACAGGAATAATAACAGCTAAATTACCACAAACAGTATATTTACTGCTTGGTGGGGTTGAGTGGGACCTAATGGTTCCAGACACAGCTCTCGACCTTTTACCTGCAATTGGCCAAGAAGCAAAAGTGTATACATGGTTGTACCATAAAGATGACTCGATGAGAATGTTCGGTTTTTCAAGCCTTACAGAACGTTCTGTATTTTTAGACCTTATGAAGGTAGATGGAGTAGGCCCTAAGGCTGCAATAAAAATTTTGTCGTCAATTACTGCCAGTGAACTTGTAGAAACCCTAAATACCGAGAATATGTCACGTTTAGAGACTATTTCTGGTATAGGTAAAAAAACTGCTCAAAAAATGATGTTAGCACTAAAAGGAAAACTACACTTGGACGATGGCATCGGCTCACCGTCGACTTCGCTACGTGCAGCTCAATTGTCTCCTTGGGACGATGTTGTTATGGCCTTAGTAAATATGGGCTATGAAAAAAAGCAGTGTGAACAAACAATCACAAAGCTAGTTGATGAGTTAAAAGCCGATGATGAGTTTATTTCAAAAAATAGGGCTGGGCAAGAAGAAGTACTTTTTCGCCGAGCAATCGTAGATTTAATCTAGATTACCCTACAACAAAGGATGAATATCTTGTGAAACCAAAAATAAATCTAAATTCCATATACCGAAATCCCATTAATCTGCGTACTCTGCGGATAGACACTTTAGAGAAGGGCTACTGTTATGAACAATGATGCAATTATACGCCCCGATAGTGTTTTGCAAGAGGATGAAAATGATACAAATTTGCGCCCTCAGTTTCTTAATGAGTTTTTAGGGCAACAAAAAATAAAAGAGAATTTACATGTTTTTATTGAAGCTGCAAAATCTCGAAATGAAAGCTTAGATCATCTTTTTTTAATAGGCCCGCCAGGACTTGGGAAAACAACGCTTGCGCAAATTACAGCGCATGAGCTTGGAGCAGATTTCAAAGTAACATCGGCGCCCGCATTAGACAAGCCAAAAGATCTAGCTGGAATACTATCGACTGTAACAGAAAGAACGGTATTTTTTATAGATGAAATTCACCGTTTAAAGCCTGCAATAGAGGAAATGCTTTACATTGCAATGGAAGATTATGAGCTTGATTGGATAATAGGTCAAGGTGTTGCCGCTCGTACAGTACGTATTCCAATTCCAAAGTTTACCCTCGTAGGAGCTACAACAAAGGCGGGAATGGTTTCTAGTCCACTAATTAGCCGCTTTGGAATTGTTCAACGCTTTTCATTTTATGAAACAGATGAATTAGCGAGCATAATAAAAAGAAGTGCAAATATCTTAAATGTAACAATAGATGAGGATGCGGCTATTCTTATGGCAAACTGCTCGCGGGGAACGCCGCGTGTTACAAATAGAATACTACGCAGAATGCGCGACTTTGCTCAAGTATTTGGTAAAGGTCATATAACAAAAGAAGTTGTTATTAGCGGATTAAAGCGACTTGAAATAGATTCTCTTGGCTTAGAAAAACATGATAGAGAAATATTACACACTATAATTAAAAACTTTGGTGGTGGACCTGTAGGTGCTGAAACATTAGCAATTTCTATTGGTGAATCAGTAGACACATTAGAAGATTATTATGAGCCTTTTCTCATTCAATCGGGCTTACTACAACGTACACCTCGCGGAAGAATGGTAACGGAAACGGCATACGAACATTTGGGAATAGAGAAGTTTAAAAGCAATGCTAACGAAAGATTTTTATTTTAATTTACCCGAAGAATTAATAGCACAACATCCATCGACAGTACGTGGAGATGATAAGCTGATGGTATTAAGTCGTGCAAGCGGAACTGTAGAGCACAAGGTAATTGCAGATTTAATTGACCTCATTGATGAAAACACGCTAATGGTTTTTAATAACTCAAAGGTTAGGCGCTCAAGGTGTTTTGCAAATAAAATACCTAAAAATGTAAGTGAAGCAGCATCAGCAAAACCAGTGGAATTCTTAATACTAGAGAATATAAAATTAGATGGTGTAAGTGTAGAAGTTTGGCGTTGCATGGTTAAAAATGCCAAAAAACAGAAAAATGGAAATGAATATACTTTCTGTGATGGAACAATAGGAAAAATTATTGAAAATGACGTAGATATAGGTACAGAATTTAGAACACTTTCCTTTACTCTGGCAGATGGCACAACTATGCTCAGTGAAGAGTGGTTTGAAAAAAATGGCCATATTCCACTTCCTCCTTATATTAAACGAGATGATGACGACAGTGACGGAGAGCGCTACCAAAACGTGTATGCAGAAGAACCTGGCTCTGCTGCTTGCCCTACGGCTGGGCTTCACTTTACGAATGATTTACTCGAAAAGCTAAAAAACAAGGGAATTGAACTTGCATATGTTACACTTCATGTAGGCTTGGGAACCTTTTTACCGATTCGTTCTGAAAAACTTGAAGATCATATTATGCATAAAGAATTTTATACTATAAGTGAAAAAAGTGCAAAAGCAATAAATGATGCAAAAAAATCGGGAAAAAAAATTCTTGCGGTTGGAACAACTTCTGTACGTGCACTTGAGTCAAGTTGGAATAAAAATTTGGGTTGCGTTAAATATGGAACCTATTCGACTAATATTTTTTTGTACCCAGGATGCAATTTTAATGTGGTGGACCAACTTTTTACCAATTTTCATACACCTGAATCAACACTCCTTATGTTGGTGAGCGCATTTGCTGGTAAAGAGAATATTTTTGCGGCGTATCAAAGTGCTATAGAAAATAAATACAGATTTTTTTCGTATGGTGATGCCATGTATATTCGATGATGCTAAAAGTGCATTAGCTCATCAAGAGATTGCTCTAAAAGGCTTAAAAACTGACTTTTTAGAAACACATTTTTTTCTTTTTCATATTTTTGAGTTTCGCTATCATATAACTTAGAAGCCTTTTCAACGAGCATAGCGCAATCTTTGTCGGTTAGGGGTAAGCGCGAGCCAATAAGTGTATTTTCAAGTTCTTGGCTTCTAAAGGCTACTTCACCGGCAAATGCAATGCGTAAGTCACCCAAGTAAGAGCTCTTGCTTGAGTCTGCAAGAAATGTAAAGGATGCGCTTTTCTCATTTTGTTCATATGGAGAACCGAGCTTAACATAGCGTTCAGTACGCCAATTAAGTACTGGTACACGTATCTTTGTAAGAAAAAAACCTTTAGGAACTTCTGTAAATTTTGTTAACGTGATTATTTGAGAATCTGAAAAGCTTCTAAATTCAAGGCTTGCATCCAATGCGAGTAGTGGAGAAAACAAACTCATTCTATGTGATACATTACATATATTGCCGCCAATTGTTGCTAGATTTCCAACATTATGAGATGCAATTAATGAAGCTGCTTCATATAAAAAATAGGGAATTCGAGTTTTTCCAAGTTCAAGAATTTGATTAATTGTTACAGCAGAACCAAATTCAATAAAACGCTCAGTTCTGTTTATCTCTTTAAGCTCTTCAATGTGTCCAACAAAAATGCATGGGCTTGGTAGCTTTATTTTAACACCATGTACATGTTTTTTCGACAAGGTTGCACCTGCAAATATCTGTAAGTTTTGCGTGTTTTTTAAATGATAGAGGACTTCTTGAACTGTTGATGCATTAATAACTGTAATTTTATTTTCTTCCATATTCAAGAATTCCCTTTCGCTCCAAGCGGATATCATATGATTTAAATACAGCATCAATTAATAACTCCGTGTTTGTGCAAGGGCAAGTGAATGTTCTCATTCGCCTAGCTATTTCTGCTACATTTGGAGTAGTTGATGAATTTAGGATTTCATGTATTGCAAAGATTTTTCCAGAGTTACAAAAACTACAAAGTGATACATTTGCAGTTTCTAAACCCTGAATAATATCTTCATAGTCATCAGTGAGGGAAAAGTGCTCTAAAGTGATAATACTTTGAGTGGTGAGAGAACCAATTGGAATAAGACAAGAAGGTACAGGTTTTTCATTTATTAAAACAGTACATGAGCCACAAACACCCTTGAGGCAACCACATTTTGCTGAAATTATATGTAAACTTCTGAGCACAGAAAGTAGTGTTTCATCTTTGTTTGCTTCTGTAGCAATTATTCCGTTATTTATTTGAAGACTTGTTTTCAATTACGTCCTCCTCTGATGGTTTTTTTTCAGTTAATCCATGGACATTTTGGAACATTTTAAAAATTGATTCTTGCTCGATTGGGTAGGTAGACACCACTTGCTCAACCGTTTGTGAAAGAGCATTTGATAAAGCAGCAGGAAGAGCATTATATACTAGCTCTCGTATTTGTTTAGGCTCATCGGTACTTTCTAAAAATGTAACTGAAATATCTGGTTGTGAGTATGTTTGATTTTTCATAGCCTGTGATAGTATTTTTTTTATGCAGCTTAGAATAGCATATCGTGCTTTCTTTTTGTTCATTACATTTCCAGCATCAATACAAACCCAAATGCTTCTTACCTCAAACGAATATATTGGAATTTTTAGCTCAATTTCAGCAATTATTGCTATCCATGAAGTTACATAAAATGGCTTCCCACTAAAACTAGTTGGATTCCACGTTTTTTTATTTGCGAGGTTAAATGTTCTTTTTACTGTTATTGGTAAAGGTTGATGAAAGCGGAGTTTTTGTAAAGCAAAACAAGCTTTCTTTAACAACTGAGCCGTTATATACATATTGCTTAGCATTGTTTCGGGGACTCCCGCTTCATCATTTTGCCCATATATGCTATCAATTGTTATATCGTCTATACTAACAGATAATATTGAACTTGCAATTTCTTTCCATATAGAAGCTATTGTTTGAGACGCATTTAATACTCTTATAATAACTTTACTATTTTTATCAATTGTTAACTCTAAATTTTGTACACTTGTATCAATCATCGCACCTAAAAAACCGTTTGCTTCGTATGCAGTTGCAAGCCCAATTCCTCTTACTGGAAAGTATTCCTTTTTTGATTTTTTTGTATAAGGATTTTGCTTATATGCTTCATACTTTCTATAAAAATCGCTTTTCTTTAATGCAATTGATAAAATATCGTTATATGTAGTAGTGTCAAATTGAAATGGATATTTTTTTCCATGTGTGAAAAGATTAATAATCCGTAACTCGGAAGGATCTAATGTTGTTTTTAGTGCAATTTGCTTTAAATGACTTTCAATCGCAAAAAAACAATGGTAATCTAACCATCTAATATCTGATGTGGTAGGAGGGTTTTCACTTGTATGTGCAATAACTTCAATATTTAGCTTCGCTGGTGCATATGAGCCCATTGCTGCAATAGCTAATCGATCTGCAATGATCGATGCAAAAGGGTTATATGCCCCTACATCTAAAAGTATTTTTACATCGCAGCTTAAAATTTTGCCATTTTTCGAAGTGGATGATGTGTGATATATATCAATCTTGCAATTGTAATTATCATAGTGAGTTTGCTCATCATGGGATAAACACAGTAAAACACTCTTTTTTGTTAATATTGAGGCTACAGCGCACTGTATAGCAAGTGTTGTATTTTTCCACGGTGCATTTTTTTCTGTTATTGGTGGTTTCGTTTTATGAATGACAATGCTACCTTTGTTGTAACCTGTAATTCTTTCAAGGTTGGTACGAAGACTGCTTGCCCAAAGGGTAGGTGTATAAACATTTAAGGTTTTTGCTCCAGCATAGCAAATGGCTCCATTTGTCTCAGTTGTTTCTTCAATATCAAGGTTTAGCGAATAATGTGTATCAATGGTATACTCAATTTTTTCTTTTAGTGTTTTTGCAGTTCCATATGAAACTTTTCTACTTGCGACGGTTTCTTGAATTGACGCACCATTCTCAGTAGATTTTTTTTGTAAAAAGACTTCTGTAAATACAATTTGTACACTCATTAATAAATCATAGAGAACTGGCAGCATTGGGCCAGTAAGTATCCCAATTGGTTCACCTTTGTAAGATATTTTGTCTTTAGCAAGCACAGGAAAAGTAGTATCAAAAATTTTTATTTCTTCCTTGTTTGGTAAATCATCAGCCGTAAAAAGAGTATACCCCTCAGGAATATCTGAAAGTGTAACTGAGCGGATTGTGCCTGACGCAATAGGACTTCTGATTAATACAGCACGCACGGTTTCTGCATCATATAAATCACTATAATAGGAAGCAGTTGAAAAATATGTTTTTGACAAGTCTCTTTTTTGTTTTGGCATTTTGCTACCCATTGTAATTATTTGTTCCCGTTTCGACTACTGTATTTATAACAGCATTAACCATATTTTCCGTCATATCAGGCCATAATGGTATACTTATTGTTGACTCATACTGATTTTTTGTGTGTGGAAAATCTCTTTGTTTTAGTTTATAGAGTTTTTTAAGGTAAGAAAAAGCATAATGAGGAATAAAGTGCACAGAAATATGAATTCCGTTTTTTTGCAAAATTTGTGCAAACTCATCTCGCATTATTAATAATTTTTCTTCTTTTATTCTTAAAAGGTATAAGTGCCAGGCATTACCCTCATCATCAGGAGGACACTCTAAAAAATCATGTTTCTTAAATGCTTCTGTATAACGCAATGCAATTTTTTTTCTTTTTTCAAAGAAGAGATCACTTTTTTTTAGCTGTTCTCTTCCAATTGCTGATAAAATATCAGGTAAATTATATTTATATCCTGGTTGTACAACATCATACTCCCATGAAGCATTTTCAGAAGTGTAGCGTGTCCAAACAGTTCTGTCTATACCATGCATCCTCATAATGCTCATTCTTTTTGCTAACTCATCGTTATTTGTGCAAATCATTCCACCTTCTGCAGTTGTAATTGTCTTTGTTGAATAAAAAGAAAAAACCCCTACATCTCCTAATGTCCCAGCGTAGCCCTTCGACGTCTTTGAAGGGAATGCATGTGCTGCATCTTCAATTATTTTCACACCATACCGTTTTGCAATTTTCTTTATTTGATTCATGTTGCATAAATTGCCTGCTATATGTATTGGAACAATTGCTCTTATTGATCTATCTTTGGATAGTTTTTCTTCAATTTGCTCAGGGCTAATACTGTAGCTGTTTTTTTCAATGTCAGCATAGATTACGCCTCCTCCTAAATGAAGAGCCGCCGTCGCAGTTGAAATAAATGTGTAAGGGCTTGTTAATATTTTAGTGCCTTCTCTAATTCCACAAGCTTCCATTGCAAGGATTAATCCTGAAGTTGCACTATTTACAGCTAGTGCGTGTTTACAGCCAATTTTTTCTGCAAATTCTTTTTCAAATTCTAAGGTAACCTTGCCTGTGGTTAGCCATCCAGAGCGCATTACTTCGAGTACAGCATTTTCTTCCTCTTTGCCAATTGATGGTAAAAAAAACGGAACGGAATCATTTTGTTGCATGTTTAAAATCCTTGAAAGATGGCACAAAGTCCATTAATATTTCTGTAAGTACTTTTCCATCACGATAGCATTCACTTGAGTAATCCGTACATAATGGGTATAGCTTTTCTAAAAGAGAGTCTAAAGTTTTGTTTTCACCTGCAATTACAGATAAAGATTCATTACATGTTAGTATTAATATTTTTGGAAAATCTGTTTTCTGTGGATTTTCATTGATTGTCCAAAGTGGTTCATCCAACCTCTCTCCAGGTCTAAGGCCGATATACTCTATTTGTACATCCTTGTGCGCCTCGAAGCCAGAAAGCTCAATATATTGAAGTGCAATATCAGTTATTTTTATTGGGTCTCCCATATCTAAGAGGTATGACGCCGCGTTTTCTCCAACTCCACCTGCTTTTAAAACGAGAGAACATGCCTCTGGTATAGTCATAAAATATCGTTTTATGTCTGGGTGGGTGATTGTTAATGGTCCTCCCATTTTTAGTTGCTCTTCAAAGAGAGGTAGTATTGAGCCTCGAGAACCAAGAACATTGGCAAATCGCACAAACATATACGCATTATCTTTGCCTTGTACAGACTTTGCAGCAGATAGTACGAGCTTTTCACAGAGCATCTTTGATACGCCATACGTGCTCACAGGTTCAACCGCCTTATCAGTTGAAATAAGTACAAACCGAGAAACATTAGCACTTAAGGCGGCATCAAGAATATTTTTTGTTCCCAAAACATTATTTTCTATAACTGCTACTGGATTTTCTTCCATTAGCGGTACATGCTTATATGCCGCGCAATGAAATATTACATCACACTTTAACTTAGATATTATATTTTGCATGTAGCGCTTGTCTTTTAAGTCTCCAATTACAGGTACAATTGTAGCCTTTTCGCCAACGCCTTCTTTTTGTAAAATTCTTAGCTCTTTATCAATTTGATAGATTGAGTTTTCCCCATGTCCGAATAGATACAGCCTTTCGGCACCCCCAGATAAAAGTTGTCTTGCAAGTTCTGAACCAATTGAACCACCTGCACCAGTAATTAGGACCCGCTTTCCCCGTAAATAGAGAAGGCTCTCTTTTAATGATATTGTAATAGGCGTTCTTCCTAATATATCAAGGGGATCAATTTGTCGAGCTTGAATCAAATGGGCACTGCCTTCAACAATTTGTGAAACTGCGGGTAATGTTTTTATCTGTGTAAAGCCAGAATTTCGTAGTGCTTCATATACAGCTTTAATTCGTGCATTAGTTGCAGTTGGCATTGCAATAATTGCTTCATCGTATGGTGATAGGTGGAGAGAAGCCACGCATGGTTCAATGGGTCCAAAAACAGCTATCCCATCTACCATAGAACCTATTAGTTGTGGGTCATCATCTACAAACGCTACGGGCATACCAAAAATTTTCTTTCGTCTAAGCTCTGATGCAACCATTTGGCCTGCAAATCCTGCTCCAATAATATATATACGGGCATTATTTTTGCTCATTTTGTGTTTCCTCCAAGACGTCAAACGCAAGATCAATTAGAAAATGTTCATTTGAAAAATCAAAAGCTATTTTTGCACGCCTTTTTCGTTTATCAACCTTTACAATTGAACCTTCAAACCCATACATAGGACCAGACTTCACAACTATTCTATCATTTTCGTCAAAAGTTACTGTCGAAATCTGGGATATTGTACCCATTTTAATAAAGTGCTGCAAAATTGCGAGGTCTTTTTTTTCGATTGAGTTTATATTTTTGTTATCGGGTAAAAATCGTAAAAAATATTTTGTTTTACGTACAACGTTGAACAATTCTGAATCTAAATTATCAGTTTCAATAAATACATACCCAGGAAAAATGGGTTTGTATTCGTTTATCACTTTACCTGCACGGCGAGTAGGTAGGCACCGTTTTAGAAAAATAAATTTTTGGCGTTCTTTACGAAAATCAAGTAGAGAGTTTAGAGTAGTAATAAAATTATCTTCATTTGCTGTTTGAACTTGAGTTGCAAAATATTTCATGTAATATCATATCATATGCTTAGAGTTTCATCAACTTTTTTTTACTAACATTCAAAAAAAATATTCCGATAATGAAAAGAGGTTAAGTGATGAAATCGTTCTTTATTATAATAGTAGCAATATTTATTCTTTGTTCAGGAGCTTTTGCTTTTTCTCCTTCAATTGTTGTTCAAATGGCTCAACATGACTCTAAAAGTGAAGTACTGAGAGAAAGTACTTTTATACTCGAAAATGGCGTTTTAGACACTTTTTTTGAAGCAGGCTATATTGTGTCAAGTCTTCCAACAAGTATAAATAAGGAAATAAAAGATATATTAAAGGAAACAACTCAAACTGCTAGAGAAGGGTATATGAGTTATGTTGTATACATAAATGTGTATTATAGATCATATGATATAAAGATAGATGAGACAATTGCTATAGATGATATAGAATCGATAAACTGGCAAGTGGTAAATGCAAAAGACATGAGCGTTCTTGGTGAAGGCAAAACTCAGGCACCTAGTAAAGTACCAGGAGAAAACGATCTTCTGGCGATGAGAAGATTTTCAAATGATTTGGGTGCGGATATTAAGCGAGAATTTGAAAAAAACTATGAGGGGATATAGCATGAAAAATAATGCATTAAAACTAATCGGATTTATATTTATAAGTACATTACTTATTGGTGCATCAAAGCCATCTATTGAAGGTAGAGCCTCTGTTGCAGCAGAAGGTGACTTGCCTACTGGTATGTATATTAAGGCGCATACATTTTTACCTGGGGATACTGTAATAATTACTAATCCATCAACGCGCGTTAGTGTAGAAGTGTTTGTTTTCGAAACTATTGATGAAGGTGTCGCTGCAATTGTATCTCAAGAGGTTGCTGACAGGCTGTTTATAAAAAATAATGCAGATACAATTGTACAAATACAAAAAGTAATTGCACCGACTGACATTGCAGATACAGGGTTATTAATAGAAAATGAACCAGAACTAGTAGAAGCCGCTGTTGCTGAAGAATTTGTTGATGATTCTGAGATTTATGTTCCTGAAGAAGTAATAATAGCGCAGGAAGTAGAAGAGTATAGCGAAGTGGATCCATTTGAAGAGGAGCCTGTTGTTGAGTTTGTTATTGACTCTACAGATGATATAACTGAAGTAATTGTTGCAAATGAAACATATGATGAAGTTCAAGCGAGCGAAGAAGCTGACGAAAATGCTTTAGTATTTACACCTTTTTCAGATATGACCTCATTATTTGCTACAGAGCCAATTACTAATGAAGAAATTGATGACGTGATAGAAGAAGATCTAGAAGTAACTGTATTTGATGTGCCAGTAATCGAAGAAATAGTGCAAGAAGAATTTGTTGAAGAATCTTTACCTGTAGAGGAAGTTGTCATACTGGAAGAAAAAACTGAAGAAGCAATTATTGTTGAAGAATTAGTAGAAGAAATAGTGCAAGAAGATATTATTGAAGAACCTGTAGTAGTTGAAGAATCATTAGTAGAAGATGAAATAGAAGTATCAATCTTTGCGGAACCAGTTATTGAAGAAGTAGTGGAAGAAATTGCTATTGTTGAAGAACCCATTATAGAAGAAATAGAAGAAGTAGTAGTGCAAGAAGATGTAGAAGATGATACCGAAATAACACTTGTAATTGAAACACCTAATACTTTAAGCCCTACAGAAGAAAACCCACCAGAAAATGTGGGAATTGAAGATGAGCCAGAAGTAACATTTAATACAGACTTTACCCTTGAAGTTATAGAAGAGCCAATTGAAGAAGAGACTGTAGATATTTTTGCTCTAACGCCTGCAACTGAATATATAGAAGAAACTCCTACTTTTACAGGTGAAATGAGAGATTTTATTGTAGATAAAATAAGTGTTCAAGGTGAGAGAAAATTCTATATTCAGCTAGCAACCTATAAGGATACAAAAAACATTGACTTAGTGCTTTCTACGTACTCTCAAAGATATCCTTTTGCATTACTGCAATCTCCTGCAGTAAGTGGTGCATACCAAGTTGTTGTCGGTCCCCTAACCAAGGATGAATACACTGTTGTTTTAGAGCGATTTAAAAGTTATGGATACAAAGATGCATTTTTAAGAATAGCTGAATAGACTAAAAAAGCTGCTCAAAACAATAGTGCAGCTTTTTATTTGGTAAAAATTTATGGGCACCTCTAAAAACTGCAATTTTTAGAGGTGTTCTTTATTATATTACGGTATTATCGTGAATAATTGCATTTTTAGTAATTACAATAATGCCGTCCTTAACAAAAAAGTTTCCATGGTCTCCATCTGGTGGAAGCTCACCAAGTCCAATGCTACAATTTCTACCAATCCGAGCATTTTTGTCAATAATGGTGTTTTTAATTCTTGTAGCACTACCAATGCCTATGTTAGGAATGTTTTTTTCAGCATTATTTTTTTTCGCTTCATCTGTTTCGTAATAATCTGCACCCATGCATATAACATTTTCAAATTCAGACTCTAGTTCAAGTATGCTACGTATACCAATAACACAATTTTTTAGTGTTGATACATTTATGATACAACCTTCACAAGTAATGGTATTAAACATTGTTGCATGGTTGATTTTTGATGGTGGTAGATTGCGAGGTTTTGTAAAAATTGGTCCGAGTGCATCATAAAAATTAAATCTCGGAGAGTATGTTGTAAGCTCAATTGTAGAATCAAAAAAGCTCCGTAAGGTACCAATGTCTTCCCAATATCCATCATAAATGTAGGAGAATACTTTGCGATTTTTAATTGACTCTGGGATAATAGTTTTACCAAAATCTTCATAATCATTATCTAATGCTTCTTCAAGAATGTCGGCATTAAATATGTAAATTCCCATCGACGCCAGATAGTCTTTTCCCTCTGTAGCCCCAGGAGTGCGAGATTCATTAGGAATAATCCAGTCCGAAATATCTAGGTCTGGAGCAGGTTTTTCCATAAAGGCTGTAATGTTGAGATTTTTATTAACTTTCATTATTCCATATTCTGAGGCATCATTTCGAGTTACTGCAGTGGTAGCTATTGATATTTCTGCACCTTTATTAATATGGTCATCCAAAAATTTATCTAAGTCCATTTGGTATAATTGATCCCCAGATAATATGATGTAGTGCGTTGGGTTTTGTGTTTTAAAATGCTGAAAGTTTTTTCTAACAGCGTCTGCAGTGCCTTCATACCAGCCTGAGTGCTCTAATGTTTGCTCTGCTGCTAAAATTTCAACAAATCCTTGTGAAAATCTGTCAAATGTATAAGCCTTTGCAATATGCATGTGTAATGACGCTGAGTTAAATTGCGTTAGAATATATATTTTATTAAAACCTGAATTTATACAATTAGAAATGGGAATATCGACAATACGATGCTTTCCTCCAAATGGAACCGCGGGTTTAGACCTTTCGCGTGTGAGCGGGTAAAGACGTGTTCCTTTTCCCCCACCGAGAATAATAGACAATACTTTTCTCATAACAACCTCTTCTTTTTTTAACAATCCTCGCATACATTGTACACCCTAATGCAAAATAAAGCAAACAATATTTTAGAGTTTTAACACTTATATTTCTAATTAAATACTCATTTTTATTGATTTTTTTTGAATTTTACTATATATTGTACTTATAGTTAATTGTCGTGTACTGGAGATTTGTTTGAAGAGACTATTATTTATACTAACTTCTTGTTTTTTACTTTTATCATGTGATATGTGGAATGTAGACATAGTTGCATATCTTGAATATTACACCAACACTGCTGGTATTGAATTAATAGACTACGGCGGAAATTACCCAGAAGATTCAAGTGGAGTAGTAAATATACCTTCTGGCGCCCCAAGAACAATTACCTTTACTCTCAGAAATCCTCAAAGTTATAATTTAAATGTGTCCTTAGCCGATTGGGTGGATGGAAATGCACCTAGCATTCCCGGAGATTACACAATTGAGCAATCACCAAACGATAAATCAAAAATAACTCTTACCTTTGAAGAGGGTTCACTGCTTTCGTGGGATAAAAGTGGTGGTAAAAACCTATCTGCAACAGTAAAAATACAAGACCAAGAATCGCTTCGTGATTTTGATGATTATGTATACACACTAGTAGTAAACTCACCTCCCATTGCCCCAAGCAATGTTTCTTTGGTAAAACATGAGGATGTTTCTAATAATTGGTTTTTTGCTTTTGATGCAGGTAATACTTTAGAAAGACAAGGATTACATGGCGATATTGTTTCTGTAACTATAAATAACAGGCGATACGATTTAACAACTTCAGATGGAAACCTTAATGTTGATGATGGTTTAAGTATAGAAAATCCTGACGCTACTAATATTCTTGAAAGTGCAGAAGGACTTGCTTTTATTCATAATGAAGGAAATAGTGTATATTTAAGCACAGAAGTACCGACGGATAGTAGCCCAACGTATACTGTATTTTTTACCGACGATAGAGGGCTTAATTCTAATGCTATAACAGTTAGTAGTGCAGGTAAAATTAGAGAACATTATTATGTAGATGAAAATGGAAGTGATGAAACTGGCACAGGTTCTGCTAATAATCCCCTTCGTACCGTTGAGGCTGCTCTAGATGAAGTTGTTAGGGTGAATAATCAAAGTTCAGTATTTACCATACATATCAAAGGAAATGTAAGTGGTGGCGCAAGTGATAGTGAAAGTAGTACTGTAATAGAAAGCGATTCAACTTTAAACATACGTTTACAAGGTTGGGGCGATGGTGCACAGGCAGGAACCATTACTGCAGATGCTAATAAACGTGTCTTGTATGTTGGTGGAGCAGGTGCAAACGTTACACTTGGAGAAAACCTAACCCTTACTCGTGGAGAGGCAGAAGATGGAGGTGGAGTCTACGTTGCAAGCGGCAAACTAACAGTCGATGGTGCAACAATTAGTGGTAACACTGCTACAGTAGATGGTGGAGGCGTAAACCTTGGAAGCGGAACACTGATTATTAGTGGACATACAGAAATTAGCAATAACGAAGCTGTAGAAAGTGGTGGTGGTGTCTTTATCGCTACCGGTACCGTTATTATGAATGACAGTTCGAGTATTGGTAATAATAATGCCAAACATGGTGCTGGTATCTATATGGGTAGTGACTTAGGTGATATAAGTTTCACTATGAGTGACAGTTCGAGTATTAGTAATAATACGGCTACCCTAACTGGTGGTGGTGTCTTTATGCATAACTGGGAGCAGAACATTGCCTTTAGTATGCGAGATAGTTCGAGTATCAGTGGCAACAGTGCTAGCGATTCTGGTGGTGGAGTGCATATGCATCAAGGGGGTGAAGGCTCTACTACCTTCACCATGACTGGTGGTAGCATTGGAAGTGAAGACTTTCCTAATACTGCACGTTTTGGTGGTGGTCTTTTTGTGAACGGAAGTGAAGCTCTCTTAACTATGAGTTCCGGCACTATTTCATACAATGAAGCTAGCGAAAATGGGGCTGGTGTGTATCTTTTAGAAGGTAGTTCATTTAATTTTACTTCTGGAACTATACAAAACAATATAGCCACAGCCTCTGGAGGTGGAGTTTTTGTTGACGGTAATGGTACACGCTTCCAAATGGATGGAGGTACTATACAAAATAATGCGGCAAATGCAGAGAATTTTGGGGGCGGTGGCGTTTTTCTTAATAATAACGCACACTTTACTTTAAATAATGGGACTATTACTGGCAATAATGCCTTGTTTTTTGGTGGTGGTGTACATGTTTGGGGGTCGACCTTTACTATGAGTGGCGGCAGCATTGGAAGTGTTGCCTCTCCAAACACTGCGAATAGTGGCGGTGGTGTATACATAACTAACGTAGGCTCTGTTTTTACTATGAGTGGTGGTGACATAACTGGTAATACAGGTGGTGGTAATGGTGCAGGTGTATCACTTATTAATGGTAGCATTTTTAATTTAATTGATGGAAGAATCAGAAGTAATATAGCTACTGCTTCTGGAGGTGGTATATATGCCACTCTTAGTGGCACTAAATTTATCATGAGTGGTGGGGATATTAGTAGCAATATGGCTAACGCCATTAATTATGGTGGTGGGGGAGTATATGCAAGCAGCGCTGTAGCTTTAACTTTAAACGGTGGTGAAATATATTCTAATAGAGCAGTTAATAATGGTGGTGGTATATTTATACAAACAGGTAGTTCTCTTACCATGTCAGGTGGTACAATAAATAATAACATTTCAGGTTTGAACGGTGGAGGAGTCTATGTTGTAGGCGATGATTCTACATTTACCATGAATAATGCAAGCTCCCGCATTGAAGAAAACTCCGCAACTTCGGGAGGCGGTGTCTACCTTCACACAGGTGTTTTTAATTTGTCTGCTGGTACTATTACCGCTAACAAACGATCTAGTGTAGGTGCAAGTGGCGGTGGTGGTGTCTATATAGATCATAATAATGCTTTAGCACATACGCTCAATCTAAGTGGAAATCCATTTGTAACAGGAAACGGTGTAACAGGTAACTCTGAGGCAGTAGACAACGTAAATTTTGCTAATGATGCCTCTTTAAGCCCTGTAAAAATAAATGTTTCTCTTACAGGCGGAAGTATTGGTTTGAGCCCCTTGAATCGCATCGGTGATGAAATTGTTGTACAGGGTGGAGTAACCGATTCAAATTCAAGATTATTTACAAGTGATATAGATGGTGTAAATTTTTATAAAGATGGAAATGACTTAAAAGTATCGCCACCTATTGATAAAATCTATATTGGCAATACTGCAACCGGTAATGGAGATGGTTTAGAATTTGGTAATAGGATGGCAGTAACAAACCAAGATCAGTTTGAAAATGCAATTTCAAAACTTGCAAATGGTAGTGGTACCATGTGGGTTGTAACTACATTACAAGTGTCTGAAAGCGGAACATGGCAAGCAGATGCAGGCAAATCTATTATACTAAAACGCTACGATGCACACGCAGGTGATAGTTCTAACACTGGTGCACTTATACAA
>CAYJLT010000025.1:0-1627 GCA_964371295.1 uncultured Treponemataceae bacterium | reverse complement strand
GGTAATTATTCAACGCGCTACGGTGGGGCTGTAAATATTCTTGGTGGTGGACATTTTACCATGAATGATGGGCTCATAAATGCTAATACTTCTGAAGGAAATGTAGGCGGTGTGTATGTTGATGAGGGAACGTTTACTATGTCTGGTGGTAGTATAACTAATAATATGACAAAGGATACCAATGGTGGCGGTGTGTATGTAGAGACAAATGGAACACTTGAACTAAGCGGAAGTCCTGTTATAACAAATAATGGCGCAAAAGGCTCTATAAATGCATCTACAGGAATCTGGAGTACAGGTGCAGATGGAGCTCTCAGTAATGTGTATTTAAGCGCTGGTAAAACAATAACACTCCTTGATTCGCTCAATACTAGCCTTCCAGATAGTAGTATTGGTATTTCACTTTCCGATGCTACAGTTGGAAGGATATTAGTTACAAATGCGAACTCAAACGATACAGATAAGTTTACATTTGATACGGATTCTGGAAAAATTATTTATGAAGATGAATCTCTTAAGTATGGATTATAAATGTAGAAAATCTAAATTTGACAGTTACTACCGTAGGAGAGCAATATAGATTTTATGCGACTACTAAAACACCTGGAGTAACTTTTATATTTTCATGGAATACTTTAGATTATTTTGTTGGTACAGAACCCGAACAAATAGCTGAAGGGAATTACTATGTTCGATGCAAAGGCTATTCTTATTCTATCTATGTCAAAGCAAGAAAGGATGGGTATTTAGCATCAGACTTATTGCGATTTACAATAGATACATCTGGTAATCTTACAGGTCCATAATTCTATAATCAAAATGAAAGGCCATTCGTAAAAAAAAACTAGTTTTTTTACCAAAACCGTGCTATACTATTAGTATATACCAATCTTGGAAAAAGAACATGCTTAAACGAGTAACAAAACAAAAAGTAGGACTCCTTTTTGCACTTATTGCGTGCGTAGTGTTTTGGCTACCCTTATACACAACACGCCAGTATTTTTTATTTATTCCCCTACAAGAAAAAACATTAAACCTTTTACCAACCTTAGCATCAGGCGTCTTTGCACTTCTTATAATATTTTTAATATATGTTCGAAAAATTATTGTGTTTAAAAGCAAAAGACTACACTTTATATCGTTTCTTATAAACTGGGTTTTATTTGCAACCTTTGTAGAAATACTTATATTTCCCTATGCAGGCGACGGCTATACTGTCTTTACAGATAATGCTTTTTCACTTGTAATGGCGGGAGCCTTTGTTGCAGTTATTCTTTTTGGCTTAAAAGAAATAGCAAAAATAGCGCTCCTTATCTTTATAGCAGGAAGCTTTTTTTCAAACTTTATGACAGTAAGTCAAGCCATGGGTATATTTGGTTTTATAGCACTTATGTGTATTATTATCAGCTTTTACCTTCAGGGAAATATTGAATTACACACCCTAAAAGACGAAGCTCGCTACTTAATTTCTTAAAAAAACCTGCTTTTACAGATTGGGAACCTCTTTTTATTATGTTAATCCACAGATTAAAGGATTAATGGGATTTTTATTGGAAAGTGCTACAGAGATTACTTCAAAATATAAAGACTGGTGCATACTAAAAATATAAATATTTTTGCTTTTACT
>CAYJLT010000024.1:0-20004 GCA_964371295.1 uncultured Treponemataceae bacterium | reverse complement strand
TTTCTTCCTTTTTTTGCACATGCAATTAGTAGAAACGTATAAAATCGCATTAAATTCTGATATAAGTGTGTGACAATATTACGTTAAAGTTAGAATTCACAAACTTTTTTAGCTTTTTAGGTTGACTTATATCTCTGAAGTAGTATACTTAATATAGATGTTTTAGAACATATTTCTATAGTTAAGGAGAATAATAATTATGAAAAAAGAAATTACACAAGGATTAAACAAGTACTTGGCAGATACAGCAGTATTGTATATCAAGTGGCATAATGTGCATTGGAATGTTGTTGGGCGGCAATTTAAGAGCGTTCACGAATACTTAGAAACACTTTATGATGCTATGGCTGATGTGCTCGATGAAGTTGCAGAGCTTATTAAAATAAATAATGAAGTACCGCTTGCCTCAATGAAAGACTTTTTAGCTAACACTTCAGTTGAAGAGCTTGGCTCAACCGAAATATCTGTTGAAAAAGTTTTGGACATTGTTGAAAAAGATATGGAGCACATGAAAAAAGCTGCTCAAGATTTAAGAGAAATTGCTGATAAAGAAGATGCTTTTGATGTAGTTAATATGATGGAAGATCACCTCGTAAACTACAACAAGAACATTTGGTTCTTAAAAGCAATGCTAAAGTAGCAATTAGTCCTAGATAAAAGGCAAATAGAAGGCTCTAAATGGAGCCTTCTATTTTTATAAATATAATTATAGAAGAGGAGAAAGAAAATGAAAAAAGCTATTGTATTTAGTAGCCTTACAGGCAATACAGAAAAATTAGCAAAAACAATTCTTGGCGCAATAGATGGGGATGTCTATTGTGGTAAGCCATCAGATGATGCTTTAGATGCGGATATGATTTTTGTCGGCTCATGGACTACTGGATCTTCATGTACACCAGATATAAAAGAATTTTTAGAAAAGTTACACGGCAAAAAAGTATTCGTTTTTGCTACAGCGGGATATGGTCACAGCGAAGATTTTTTTAATTCCATACTAAAATCTATCAAAGAAAACATTAATTCATCAAATGAAATCATTGGTGAGTATATGTGTCAAGGAGCCGTATCGGCAGCAAAGCAAGAAGGCATTAAAAAAATGGATATGGCAAAATATGAAAAAATGAAAGCTGAACTTGAGTATTCGCAAGGGTACCCAAATGAAGAAAATCTTGCAACACTTGCAAGTGTAGTAAAAGCTTTGGTATAATTATTTTTAAGTATTTACACAATTTTTTTTGTTTATCACCCCTAAAGATTTTTTCTTTAGGGATTTTTTTCTATTATATTAACTGTCACATGAACAGTATCGCCAATGCTCTTTGAGAGTTTTTTTCTAATATCTTTTAGCATACCTAGGATGTAGCACACAGAGCCATCTGCATTTTTAACACCCATATTTACAACACTTCCCATGTACTCAATCCCATCAAAGGTGGCATAAACCTTAAGGCGCCCTTTTCCAAACATTGTTTTTATATCATAAGGAAATATTACATATGCCCCGCCACCACTTCCTTCTTGAATAATCGAATCAAAGTGAATTGTCTCTTTCATTGCTTTATATGTGTCTCCTCTAATGTAGGCAATTCTAAAATATATACAAAAAGATATCAAGCACTCATGAAACATTTTTCAAATAACAAAATTTTTAAGTGTTATAAATTTTGGTAGTAACTTATGCTATGTGTATGTTATCTATTTTGATAATTAAAGAAGGTAAAAGCACGGAAAAACGATAGCTAGCTATTGACTTTTGAAAAATCTGTGCTATACTATTTAAAGACGTTGTTTTAATTTTTACTGGTAGGGGGCCATCATAAAAACTGATATACAATTATTTCGATTACTGCGCACTACAAAGGAAACGGTTGAAAAAATTGCGAATCAGCATTTAAAGAGCACTGGACTTACCGTAGCGCAAGGGCATATTATACTTGCTTTGTGGGAGCAAGAAGATTATAAAATGACATTAAAAGAACTTGAAGAGACGCTTAAGCTTGCTCAGTCAACAATTGTTCTTATGGTTCTAAAAATGGCAAAAAATGGTTTTGTAAAAACATATGCTTCTCTTGACGACAAGCGAGTTAAATATGTAAGCTTGCAAGAAAAAGGAAAAACTGCGTATCACGAAGTACGAAAGAGTATGATGATTGTGCAAGATACGGTATTAGCACCATTAACGAGTGATGAAAAAATAGCTTTTGTCTCCTTGATGAAAAAAATAAATGATAATTGAATGTTTAAAAAATACCAATAGGAGGATATTTTATGAATTTCACTGAACTGATTAGTAAAAGGCGTAGCGTATACGCACTCGGAAAAAGCCTTCCCAAAGATGAGGCTTCAATTAATAAGCTTGTAAGCGACTGCGTTTCACAGTGCCCATCAGCTTTTAATTCTCAAAGTTCCAAAGCTGTAATTCTGTACGGCAAAAACCATGATGACTTATGGGACTTGCTTCAAAACAAAATGAAGCAGCTTTTACCTGCAGAGGCCTTAGAAGAAACTCTTGGCAAAATAGGAGCATTTAAAGCGGCGTATGGTACAATTTTGTTTTATGAAAACCAAGAAGTTGTAGGCGATCTTGAAGCAAACTTCCCAAGGTATGCTCATAACTTTCAGCCATGGTCACAGCAATCCAGTGGAATGTTGCAGTTTGCTGTTTGGGCAGGTTTAAGTGAGCTGAACATTGGTGCAAACATACAGCATTACAATGAGCTCATTGAAGAAGATCTATACGCAATGTTTGATATAGAGAAAAAATATAAGCTTGTTTCTCAAATGCCGTTTGGAAATATTGTGCAGGGTGCACAAGATAAATCTATCGATAATTTAGACGAACGTTTTTGTGTGAAAGCATAATACCTAAAAAAACAGATATCAACTACTCAGGTGATATCTGTTTTTTGTGTTTAAATGTAGATTAATAAAAAAGTGTAATTAAAAAACTCTGAAAATTCATCACTTTTTGAAAAAGTGTACTTTAATAAGCACAAGTAATGAACAAAATATAGTACATGTAGGGATTCCTCGCTTGCAATGTTTTTTTGTATACAGTACAATTACTTAGGAGTAGGTGAAAGGACAACTATGACAGGTCAAGTTTTTTATTTTCTTTCAGGAGTGGTACTCTTTTTTCATTCAAGTCTTAATTTCCATCTTTGCGACTTACTTAGTGAAAGACCGCGATTTCATAAGGCGTTTATTTTTTTTGGGTGCATATTAAATGCCGTTAGTGCGCCAATCTTTTTTACAATTTATTATTTTGATCCCACTCTTCCATATTTTATATGTATTGCCATTTTAGTGCTAGAATTTTCGATTCTCTTTAAAGGAAAATTTTCAGGGAAACTCGGTGTGGCGTTAGGTTCTCTTCTACACTTGTTTGTGCTCAGAGCGATAGCAATTGCCATTTTTTCTATTGTTTTAGATATTTCTATGTACGAAGTATTGCATAATGCTAAAATATTCCCATGGATAAATTTTACAAGTTTTACTGCGCAGTTAGTTACGCTTACATTGTTTATAAAGCTTATACCATTAAAAACAGTAAAAATTATTATGGATAACAAATCCTTTTACAAAAGCTTGCTACTTTTAACATCTCTTCTAGTTGTGTATATGGCCTATAATTCATACTTTTTTTTAATTGATTTTGTTTCAATTAATATGGCAGTTCAAGAAATTGTAATCGCGGTGTTGGTTTTATCATTTTTTTATATTATGATATTGATGCTTATTAGAACATTTAATTTAAAAATTTATAAAGAAAAAACAAAAGAACTTGAAACAAAGATAGATAAAGATAGAACCCTTGCTGCTGCGGTTTTTAATTATGCAAGTATCATTATGGAAATAAACTGCTCAAGGGATACGGTAGAACGACTATTAGTAAATTCAACAGAAATGGCTATTTCACACCTGCCAAGCGTAGATGATTTCTTTGAAAAACATATTGAACTATATGTGCACCCGAAAGATAAAAAAATGATGGGTGCGATCAGTTCATTATCTTTAATATCTAACTATGAGCAGGGTATCCGTGAAAAAGAATATGAATACCGTGCAAAAAAGCTTAAACCTGCAAGCCAGCAATCTGGAGTTCAAGTTGAAAGCGATACATATTTTTGGTATAAAATGCGTATTTCTACGGGCATGAATGCAGATAACTCTGAAGTTATTTCTTTTATTACGGTGGATGAAATTCATGATGAAAAAGAAGAAGAATTAGAATTACGCTTAAAAGCAGAAACCGACCCTTTAACAGGTGCTTACAATAGGAATGCCTTTGCAGAAAAAATTAATAAGTACTTAACGAGTGGAAGAAAAGGTGCTTTATACATGTTTGACCTTGATAACTTTAAGGGGATAAATGACAATATGGGGCATTCTGCAGGGGATGCAGTGCTTCAAGAAGTATGTGCTAAAACATCTAAATTATTTAGAAACAGAGATATTGTAGGACGCATAGGTGGGGATGAGTTTGTTGTATTCTTAGAGGGAACAATTGAAAAGGATGTTATCGAAGAAAAAGCACAAGCTCTTTGTGCTGCCATAAATAAAAAGTATTATGCAGAAAATCAAGAAACCATCGAGATATCTGCGAGCGTAGGAATTTCTATAGCTCCCAAAGATGGTATGGATTTTGAAACCTTATTTAATGCAGCAGATCTTGCTATGTATAAATCAAAAGATATTGGTAAAAATACATATACTTTTTATGATACAGATATCAGCGGGGAGTTTTCGCCACAAACTAAAGATGCATATACAAGAAATCACCAGAATCTCCAGAACCTTGATTCTTAGTTGCGAGAGAAAACTGCGCTATTAAAGAGAAAATATTGAGGACACAATATGAGTGAAAAGCCTAATCCTACCACCATTTTTCCCGTTAAAGGAATTAAATCAGTAACCTATGTAAAGCCGACCATAAAAAATCCTAATATAATTGTTGGAGATTTTACCTATTTTTCAGATACCAATTTTGAGGAGCACGTTACACACCACTATGAGTTTTATGGTGATAAGCTTATCATTGGAAAATTTTGCCAGATTGCTAGTGGTGTAAACTTTATTATGAATGGTGCAAATCATCAAATGAATGCAGTATCAACTTTTCCGTTCTATATTTTAGAAGGTTGGAAACAAGATATTCCTCCATTAACAGAAATGCCAGTCCGCGGGGATACTATTATTGGCAATGATGTATGGATTGGACAAAATGTGACTATTCTCGCTGGAGTGACTATTGGAAACGGCGCAATAATTGGTGCCAATTCTGTTGTTGGAAGCGATGTGGAAGATTATAGTATCGTTGTTGGAAACCCTGCAAAAAAAACACGCATGCGTTTTGACGATGAATTGATTCAATTATTACAAGAATTTAAATGGTGGGATAAAACTATTGATGAGATACAAGAGCTTATTCCTATTTTAACAAACAGCGACCTAGAAAAAGTAAAAATTGAACTTAAACGACACGTATAAGAGCATGATGTGAAAAAGAAACAAGCCTCTATTTTATAAAAAAAATCTTGCAAAACATAAAAATCTGTGCTATAATAAAAATACAACACTTGTTGATTTTTTATTATTTGGAGAGACCTAATGTCAATGTATAATTTTGAAGTACAAAAAAAAGATGGTTCACTGCAATCAATTGCAGATTTTAAAGGTAAAGTGATGCTAGTAGTTAATTCTGCAACTAAATGCGGTTTTACACCACAGTATAACGATTTAAAAGAATTACATGAAAAATATTCATCTAAAGGTTTGGAAATTCTCGATTTTCCGTGCAACCAATTTGGTGAACAAGCACCTGGTACAAATGAAGAAATTCAAGAGTTTTGTACATTGAATTTTAATACTCCATATCAATTGTATGCAAAAATTGATGTAAATGGTGAAAATGAATCTCCTTTATTTGCATTTTTAAAATCTCAAAAAGGCTTTGAAGGTTTTAATAATCCTAAACATGAGCTTAATAGCGTTTTAATAGATTTACTTTCGAAACAAGATCCAGATTATGATAAAAAGCCAGATATAAAATGGAATTTTACAAAGTTTTTAATCGATAAAGAAGGCAATGTCGTTGAGCGTTTTGAACCTACTGCTGATATTGCAGTAATTGAAGAAAAGATAAAAGCTCTCTTATAACAAGGGGAAGTAAATCATGGTGCATAAAGATATTTTGAAAGAGTTTAATATTTCAGGTGAAGCAGAGCAGTTAGAAGGCGGGCAAGGCACCTCAATACGGGTAGGAGATGCCGTTTTTAAACCTATTGAAAACATTCCTGCACATACCTTTATTGCAAGTGCTTGGAATATGCTTGAGTCAGAAAACTATCGCATTGTAAAACACCTTGTTTCAAAAAACAATTCTTTTGTAGAAATGGGGTGGGGTGCTACAAGGTTTGAACCCATGCTTGAAGATGACACAGCGATAGAAAAAAAGCTTGTAGCGTCAAAGTATCTTCACGAAGATTTATCGAAACTTGGAATTTTAACGCTTCCTTTTTCAGATGACCCATGGACAAAAGCAAATAAAACCCTTTGGCATAATCTACCCTATGAGCAGCATGCTGATGAAGAAGTACATGCACTATGTACCATGATTTTGGATAGCTTAAAACCTATTGATGATGAGTATCAACTTATCCATGCAGACCTTGCTAGCAATACTCTGTTTTGTAAGGATGGGCATCCTATAGTTATAGATTTTTCGCCTGCAATAGCTCCAGTTACATATGCACATGCAATTCTAGTGTCTGATTCCATTGCTTGGAAAAATGCACCACTTGATTCACTCAAACTGCTTGAACCTTTTGAAAACTATAAAGAGTATGTAAAGTATGCTATCGCATTTAGGATTGTAACAGCTGCATATCAAACCTCGCCTAATTTTCCTGATGCCTTAACAGAATGGGAAAGGTATAAAAAAATATGGGATGAAGCTCAGAAGAAATAATTTTTCTCGTCTGTCTGTAAAGATGTGCTATACTATAGATGGAGGCTAATTATGAACATTGTATTATTTGGAGCTACAGGCCAAACAGGAAAAATTTTTTTAAAACTTGCACTTGAAAAAGGCCACAGCGTTACTGCAGTCGTGCGGGATATTTCAAAGATTGATTTTTCTGATAAAAATCTCACCGTAAAAACTGCAAACCTTTTTAATAAAGAAGACTTAATAAATGTTATTACAGGTAATAATCTAGTTGTATCGTGCCTTGGAGGAAATGCAAATAATAAGTCTACACTTTTGGGCGATATGATTACGAACATAGTAGGAGCCATGAAAGAGTGTGAAGTTGATTCAATATACCACATGAGCTCCGCTGGAATACATGGCGAAATGCCCGGAGTAATCGCAAAACTCTTTGTAGCGCTCTTTTTTAGGAATGCAATTGCAGACCACAAAATAGCTGCAGATGCTATAATAAACGGCGGTTTTACCTATTTAATTGTGCGCCCCTTATCTCTTGTAGATGGCGAAATGACTAAAACGTTTCGTACCTCAGATGATTCTGTGCCTAAGGCGGGAAGTAAAATTTCCCGACAAGATGTAGCATGGTTTTTAGCAGAGGCACTTGGAAAGAGTGAGTATCGCAATAAGTCTATTTGTTTGTGTTATTGAGCTCAGTCAGACTAATTGCTACACCCTAAATACGTGTATTTGAAAAATCACCCTTGACAAATTTCCTATTATGTCCAATAATTGATGTAGTTAATGTATAAACATGAAAGATTAGGAGGCTTATATGAAAAAAGTTATTTTATGTTTGATGATGGTACTCTTGGCAACAGGAGTTGTATTTGCAGGTGGGGGCGGTGATAGTGATGAAATAAACTTAACTCTCGGTTCTTGGAGAACAGATGATGTTGCCCAAATTAACGCGCTCTTAGCAGAATATAAAAAAGTAGCGCCAAATGTGAACATTGAGTTTCAACCAACCAATCCACCAGATTATAACGCAACACTTCGCTTGCAATTAGAAAGTGGAACAGGTCCTGACTTAATGTATGCTCGTTCTTATGCTACCGGTGAACAATTATTTGATGATGGTTACTTTGCCGATGTTTCAGATTTACCAGGATTAAAAGATAACTTCCAAGCAAGTAGTTTGGCCCCTTGGCAAACAAAGGATGGAAAGAGCTTTGGTATTCCATTTACTGCTATTGTGCAAGTTGTGTATTTTAACAAAGACTTGTTTGCCGAAGTTGGTGTTGATATTCCTGAAACGTGGGATGAGTTTTTTGCTGCAGCAGAAAAATTTGAAGCAGCTGGAATTATTCCTGTTGCAAATGGCTTAGCTGACGAATGGGATATAAACGAATGTTTTATGATGGCAATTTTGCCAGGGTTTGTTGGTGGACTAGAAGGACGTTTAGCATATGAAGCTGGTGAAGTTCCTCTAAATGATGCAAAAATGGTCGCAGCATTTGAAACAATGGGGCGTGTTGCTGAATATCTACCTAATGGCTTTGAAGCCTTAACTTATAATGATTCAATTGCATTATTTGCTACTGGACAAGCTGCAATGTACTTTGATGGCTCTTGGACAGCTGGAGCTTTTGATGGAGCACCTTTTGAATGGGGAACATTTGCACCACCAGTACCTGCTGGTAATGAAAAAGCAATTACATTCCATCCTGACACAGGTATGACCTATAATACTGCAACAAAATACCCTGAAGAAGCAAAAGCATTCTTATCATGGCTTTGTTCAGTTGAAGGCGCAACAGCAGCAGCTAAACTTCTTCCTAATGGATTCTTCCCAATGATAGATGCTACTATTCCAATCGAGAATGCACATGCAGCTGAAATCTTAAGTCTCACACAAGGTAGACTTCAAGATGCACGTTTTGTGTGGCCAAGATTTATGGATGCAGAACCTAGTGGTTATGCATTAATGAACCAAGGTGTTATTTCAGTAATGAAAGGTGATATGAGCGCACAAGCAGCAGCCGATGCACTTGCTGAGGGTGTTGGAAGTTGGTATCGACCATAAACTAACGTGCTAATGATGACGTTGCCAGGTGTGGCAACGTCATTTAATTTTTCACACACTAAAAAAATCGGAGAAATTATGACATTACAAAAAAAAGGCCAATACATGTGGCTTGTATATATTTTGCCCGCCCTTGTATTTTATACTCTATTTATGGCATTTCCGTTGGCAGATTCTATCCGTTTGAGTTTTTTTTCCGAGACATCTGGCCAAACTGTCTTTGTTGGGCTGGAGAATTATAAAGAACTTTTTACAAATCCTGTGTTTTCCGAACGATATTGGGGAGCTTTTCAAAATACATGGTACTTTTTCTTTATTCATATTGTAGTTCAAAATGTTTTAGGGCTCGTTTTTGCGTTAATACTAAGCTCTAAAGGCTTAAAGGGAGCTCGCTTTTTTCAAACAGTAATTTTTGTTCCTGTAACGCTTGCAATTCTTGTAACCGGTTATTTATGGAAATTGATTTTAAATCCACAGTGGGGTGCAATAGCACTTTTCTTAAATGCAATAGATCTTGGACAGTTTGTGCAGCCATGGCTTGGAGATGAGCGCTATGCCCTAACTGCCGTGTCATTAGTATCATCTTGGCAATGGGTTGGTATCCCGACAATGATGTTTTTAGCAGGTTTGCAAGGAATATCCGATGACTTATTTGAAGCAGCGGATATTGAAGGTTGTTCGGCTTGGCAAAAGATTCGTTATATTAAAATTCCTCTTATTAAACCGGTTATTGGTATTGTAGCCATCCTTACCTTTGTAAATAACTTCAATGCCTTTGATGTTGTTTTCGCGATGGAAAATGTTAATGGAGCTCCTCAGTATTCTACGGATCTTATTGGAACATTGTTTTACAGAGTTGGTATTGCAGGGCAGCATCCTGTAGGTATTCCTAATCCTGGAATGGGAGCGACAATTGCCACGGTAACATTTTTAATGTTAATGATTGGAGTTGGAATAATACTTCGTATAACACGAACAACCGATAAAGGGTAGCGAAATGAAAAAGACTCAAAAATTGACAATAAAATATAACCATACGGTATCATATATTATCCTCAGTATTTGGACTGTGTTGGTATTATTTCCAATTTGGACGATGGTAATTAACTCCTTTAAACTGAAATTCGATATATATGCCGACCCCTTTGGTCTTCCTAAAACATGGAATTTTGAAAGTTATGTTTCAGTTATTAGAGATGGAGACTTTTTTTCGTATTTTAGAAATTCACTCTTTGTAACAATAGGCTCAATAGTGCTTGTACTGTTATTTGGCGCACTTGCCTCTTATGCAATAGTTAATTGGAAAAGTAAAATTGCAAATTACGCATATCTCTTTTTTATCGCTGGTATGATGCTACCTATCAAAATCGGAAGCATTAGGTTGTTACAAATGATAAAAGGAATGGGGCTTTTGAATACAGTATGGGGACTTTTCCCTATATATATTGCTATGGGCATTCCGATTGCCGTCTTTATTCTATCTGAGTTTATTCGGCATATTCCCACCGATTTAACTGAAGCTGCTATCATTGATGGTGCTACACGTTCAAAAGTCTTTTGGGTTGTGATTGTGCCGTTATTACGACCTGCTCTTGCTACGGTGGCGATTTATAATCTTGTGCCATTTTGGAATGACTTATGGTTTCCGCTTCTTTTTATTAGCGATGATAACCACAAAACTTTGCTTCTTGGTGTTACAAGGTTATTTGGGCAGTATATGACAGACTGGTCACGGATTTTGGCGGTGCTTACTTTATCGTCTATACCAGTGCTTATTTTGTATTTAACAATGTCTAAAAATTTTATAAAAGGACTTACTGCAGGGGCTGTAAAAGGATAGCTTTCAAAGAATATAGATTAGTGCCTCTAGAGTTGTAAATATGCCTGTTTTACTTCAAATGGATTTATAAACACCTTAAATTATGGTATACTATGCACATATTTTTCTAGGAGTATAATGATAACAAAAAGACGAATACTTATAATATTCACTACTTATACAATTATATTTTTCCTTTCACTTCTTATTGTGATGATGTTTAGTTATGATATAAACTCAGGCTTTGAGTCTATACCATATATGGCATTATCTGGTGTTGTCATTTTTACGCTAGCCTTGTATTGTGCCGGAAAGTTTTCAGATTTTTGGTCATCACATTTACATAACAAAGATCTTGATTCAGGTTTAACGACAATTCTAAATACTTTTGTAAACGAAGTGAGGAGTTCATATTCAATTGATGAAATTATTTCTGCAATAAAAACAATCTTAGAGGATAAGGGAGATTGCTCTGTTTTACTAGTAGATGGTGCAAAAGAATATGTCATATATAATAGCCCATCCAATATTACTCAAAACGAAAAAACGTTTCATTCTTTTGTCAGAAATTTTTCACACCTAGAAAAAGACGGTTATTATTTTTTCGATGAAAACTTAGGTTTGCTTTCAGAGCCTGATGATGCGAGAGGCTTTTTTATACTCTTTTGCGATATCCAACTAATTATATTTTGTAATTCTACAAGAATGTTTGCACCAGTAATATTTGAGCTGCTTTTTGAAGAGTTATTAAAATTTTTTAAGCGTTATAAAACGATACTAAGCTTGTCAAGCATAGATGAACTTTCACAAGAATGGGCAATGGTAGCAGAAACTCAAAAATCGTTTTTACCTCAAACCCTTCCAACTATACACAAGCTTGATATGGCCGTGCTGTTTAAACCATTAATTAATGTTTCTGGTGATTATTATACTATTATTGAACTTTCTAAAACAAAAACGCTTGTCTTGCTTGGAGATGTTTCGGGGAAGGGCTTTAGTGCAGCACTTATTATGGGAATTGTAATTAATATGGTAAAAACTATAGGGGCTACCACAAATTTACCTGACCTTGTGCGAGCAATTCATAAAACTATTAAAGACATGCATTTTCAAGACAAATACACGGTACTATTTGTTGGAATAATTGACACTGAAATAATGAAGCTTTCATATATTAATGCTTCAATGGCAGACCCGTGTCTTTTGACCCAAAGCCCATTAGGATATAAAATAAAAAAGCTTAAGGCAAATTGTGGTATTGTAGGTTTAATAGAAATAGAAAATATCGAGGTCACTAGTGTTCCTCTTTTTTGGAATGATGTATTATTTTTAGCTACAGATGGAATCTCTGAAACAACAGATAAAAATGGTATAGAATTAGGCAGTACAAGGTTGTATGCAAATACAATAAAGCAATCTGCTGCAATGGATCCTCAAACCCTAATTTCAAATATCGATGAACTTGCTAGAACGTACAATGGCGGAAAAAAATTTAAAGATGATATCACTATGCTTGCTATAAAGGTGGAAAAATAAATGTTTTATTCACTTTTAAATGTATGTGTTATTGTTGCAATTATACTCTTTTACCATTTTTGCTTTACTAGACGAAGTGGCATTGATCATGAAGATCTGTTTCCAATAGTGCTGTTATGTGTCATACAGGCATTTCTTGTAATAATATTGTATGTGTTAGACTACACAAATATTCCAAGGGAAATTATAACCCGATGCTATGTTTTTTCAGTTTATTATTGTTTAATTGCGCTGTTTAAGTTTTCCTGCGCTTATAACGCAAAGCAAAAAAAATCATACATAAACTATATAGTAATAGCGATTAGTTTAATTGTTGCATATTATTGTTTTTTTTACTTAAATATAAATTTTACAGGAGAGCAAGCCGCTGCACATCAGATTATTGAAAACAATTCATTTTTATTATTTAACTTAGGACACTATGCATTTACACCATATGCTTTCATTTTGCCTGGCAGCAGCTTGCTGATATTACTAATTCGTTCCTTTACCGTCAAAGACAATGTTGTAAGATTTAGACTCATAGTGATTTCATTTGTGTATATTAGCATCTTTGTCTTATTGGTAATACTTGTATTTGAGGGAACATCAAAAAATAGTTTTAATTATATGTATTCACTCGCAACACTTTATATAGTGCTTGTTTTATATAGAATTTTACTAATAAATCATGTACCAAGCATAAAAAAAGCAATGAAAGTAGCTAAAACTTTTTTTTGGGAGTACATGATTTTTGCTCTCTTCATTACTATAGCTTTTATTTTCTTTTTTCATGCGCTTGCAGTGAATTTAGTATTGTATTCTCTATTAGGGTCTATAACCATTTTTTTGCTCTTTTATGCACAAGCACTTGTACGAAAAAAAAATAAGGCAACCTTTATTCGAGATACTGCAGAGGTTACGTTAGGAAACTTTTTTTCAAATATAGATTACAGCTCTGGAAAGGAGGTTCTTTTTACATCATTTTGTTCTATGCTATCGACTGTTTTTGAAGCTTCAGAGGTTGACTTTTTTGTTGTCGAAGGAGATGAATTGCATATTACTCAATCAACAAGAAAATCATATTCTCAAAAACTTAGCTTGAAATCAAAAGTTTTTTCAACAATTTGTCGCTCTGAAATTCCAGTTATTTCTAGAGATTCATTTCAATATGAAAACGAACTAATAGCAGTGCGTAATGAGCTTGAAGCTCTCTTTGAATATTGTAACTCGCAAGCAATGATAATCATGCACGGTGAACGAAGTATTGTTGGGCTAATTTCTCTTGGGGAAAAAGAGCGTTCAATTAGATATAGTTTACATGACTTAGATTTAATGCGATTTTTTTATCCCAATTTTTTTGTATTTGGTTATTATCTTCAAACAAGTATAAAAGAATCATTAATGAATGTAATAGCAAGAGAAATTAAGTTTTCAGGACAAGTAACAGAGTCAATTTACAAAAATATTGATAAAGTGCAACACAAATCAATAGATACTGGTTTTATTTCTAAATCACTGCGCAACCTTGGTGGAGACTTTATTGATTCAATACGTTTGACCGATGATCGCCATATGTTTGTTGTTGGAGATGTTAGTGGCCGCGGGCTAAATGCTAGCATGTGTATGATTATTTTAAAATCATTTATACGCACCTTTTTAAGCGAATCAAGTGATTTTCTCATATTAGTAAACAAGTTGAATAATTTTATTAAACACAATTTACCCAGAGGTACATTTTTTGCGGGAACTTTTATGATATATGATAATACCGATAAAGTATTGTACTACATAAACTGTGGAGTTCCTGCAATTTTTTTGTATTCAAAAGCATATAATAATGTTATAGAAATACAAGGGGAGGGTAAGGTCTTAGGCTTTGTTGAAGATGTCACTAGGTTATTATCAATAAAAAAAATACAACTGCAAGAGGGTGATGTTGTACTAACATGCACTGATGGTATAACGGACTCCCTGTCTTTGCGCGGGGAAGAGTATGGAAAACGACGCATTGAAAACGTTTTATTTGAAAACAAACTTTTTCCAGCACAAAATATTTGTACATTTGCATATGATGACTTACAATCTTTTACTGCAAAAGGTGTGTCTGATGATGTGAGTATTTTGGTTATAAAGATAATAGAATAAGAAGGTGTCATGGAACAATTAACAATTATTGAAAAAAAAGGCGTTAACTATACTCTTTTGGAGGTATCGGGAAATTTAAACTCATACACTTATACAGAAATGCAATCAAAAATAGTAGAGCACATCAAAGATGGAGAACTTATACTAGATTTTTCGCAGGTGAAAACTATTTCATCTTCAGGGCTTGGTTCACTTATGGTTGGATATGAAGATGGCGAAACATATGGACATAAATTGTATATTATGAATCCATCAAAAATTGTAAAACTAGCTATTGATTCAACCGGTTTTTCAGATTATTTTCCCATCATCCATTCACTTACTGAAGTATTATAACAAACAAATGTAATTAAATTTTTTATACATAAAAAAAGCACTTCAAAGTGAAATGTACATTGAGCCTTAACGAGCATAGGAATATAAAAAAATCACGGAATGTTCCGTGATTTTTTTTATGTTATTGCTTTTCCAGCTCAAAATCATCAATAGTAATTTTCCCAGAATCAATATTGGTTAAATCAACATCAAGGTTGTCCCTAAGATTTTTCCACTCATAATTATATGTACCATTTCCCCCAGAGAAGCTAGTGCTAGCACCGTTTGAAGAAACATCTTTAGACCAAGTGCTCTCCCTTTTTACTTCAGTAGCATTGTAAAAGGTATATTTTTCAGTTCTACTCTCTATAGTTTTAATTGTATAACCATATTCTAAGATTTCAGTTTCTTTTGTTGTAAAGCCTTCCCATATACCTTCAAGTCTTGTATCAAAAGGCGGCGAAGATAAATCTGCACAAGAATTTAGGAGTAATAGTGCAAAAAGCACTAAAAATATAGTTGTTTTATTCATAAATCTCCAAATTAGTAACTACTAAAACATCCCCCCGCCGCCAAATTGTTCCATCATTTTAGCTTGCATACCTTTGTTTTTTGCCATTTTTTTCATCATAAGCTTTGTTTTTTCAAACTGTTTTATAAGCTTGTTTACATCGGCTACACAGGTTCCAGAACCCTTTGCTATTCGCTTTCTTCTACTTGGGCCTATTATTAGATGATTGTTGCGTTCTTTTTTTGTCATAGATAAAATAATAGCTTCTTGATATTTCATACCACTAGTATCAATATCTTGATCTCCAAGTTGGCCTGCAAGACCTGGCATCATTTCAAGAAGTGATTGCATTGGTCCCATTTTTTTTACTCGTTGTAATTGGTCGAGCATGTCTTCTAGCGTAAAATCGTTTGAAGCCATTTTCTTTTGAAGCTTTTCAGCTTCTTCTATATCAATTGTTTCTTGAGCTTTTTCTACTAATGAAACAATATCACCCATGCCTAATATACGGCTTGCAATTCTTTCAGGATGGAATGGTTCAAAATCTTCTATTTTTTCACCAGTACCAATAAATAAAATGGGCTTTCCTGTAACACTTTTTAATGAAAGGGCTGCACCACCTCTTGCATCTGAGTCAAACTTTGTTAATATTACACCACTTAATCCTAAGTGTTCATCAAATGTCTTTGCAATATCAACTGCATTTTGCCCTGTCATGGAGTCAGCAACAAGAATTATTTCATCGGCTCCAACTGCTTTTTTAATGTCCGCAATTTCAGCCATCATTCCATCATCTATTTGCAAACGCCCTGCGGTGTCAACAATTATGGTGTCCAGTGCATTTTTCTTTGCATAGTCTCGCGACGCCTTAGCAATACGAACTGCATCTTTTGAACTGCCTGGAAGTTGGATATCTTCTTTGTATACTGGAATGTCCGCTTTTGCAGCCATTACGGTTAATTGGTCTATAGCGGCAGGGCGTACAAGGTCACATGCAACTAATAACGGTTTTCTCCCTTCCTTTTTTAATCGAGCAGCAAGCTTTACGGCCGATGTTGTTTTACCAGAACCTTGTAAACCTAAAAAGAGAATCACGGACTGTGTATCAGGACCTTTAAGATTGAGGTCTGTTTTTTTGTCTCCAAGGAGGGCAAGAATTTTATCATGTACAAGTTTTACAAATTGCTGACCTGGGTCTACAGAGCGCAGTACTTTTTCACCTTTTGCTTCCTCTATGGTGGAGTTAACAAAGCGGCGAACAACACGTAAGTTTACGTCGGCTTCTAATAAAGCCATTTTAATATTTTCAACTGAATCTTCTATGTTCTTTTCAGTTATTGTTGCTTTTCCACTTACCGTTTTTACGATATCGCTAAAGGTATTTGTAATTTTTTCTAACATGCTCTACCTCAAAATTTCAATTATAAAGTCTAAGGGTTTAACTTCTTTATTTAGAATTCTATAAAGCCCATCACAAATTGGAAGTTTAATGCTTTTTGCATTACATATTTCCTGTACATATTTACAAGCTACAGCACCTTCTGGAAGATAGCCGATTTCAGAAATATGTGAAATTAAATCATCAAGATTTGAAAACTTTTCAAGAAGGTTTTTATTGATAATTTCACGCCCAAAACGTCTGTTCCGGCCATAGTGTGATCTACAAGTTACTTCTAAGTCTCCAACGCCTGCAATTGATGTAAAGGTTTCAGGGTGAGTTGCCCCCATTGCAAAACCAAGTGTTTGAATTTCATTTAAGCCAGCTGCCATTAGAAGACTTTCTGAGTTATCGCCAAACATATCTGATTGCTCTGCAATTGCGTCCAAAATACCAAATACTACTGCAATAACATTTTTTGCAGCAGCACAGATTTGTACGCCTACAACATCAAGGCTAGAAAATACCATTAAGCCTTTTACTTTCATAAGTTCTCTAAAACGAATTGAATTTTTTGGGTTTTCACTAGCGGCGATTAAACCGGTAAGCTTCCCCATTGCAACTTCTTCTGCATGGCTTGGACCTGAAATATATACTAAGTTTTTTTTATAAGATTCAGGAAGAACCGATTCCATTACATCAAGAATGAGTTTTGGCCCGCTCTCGGTTGGAATAAATCCTTTCGTAAGAACACCAATGCAAGTTTTGCCGCTATGTATACTTGGTATATCAACAATCTTTGATAAAATTTGTACCATAAATAATGAAGGGCTAGCTATAATTACAAAGTCTTTGTTTCCTGCAACATCAATGATATCTCTACTTGCGGTGAGTTTTGGCGCAAGCTTAAATCCTTCTAAAAATTTGGTGTTTTCATGATTATTGTTTATGCCGAGAACTACATCTTCTTCTAATGCCCAAATCTGCACTTCATGCCCACCTGCTGCTAAAGCTTGTGCCATTGCAGTTCCCCAAGCTCCTGCTCCAATAATTCCTATTTTTTTTGCTGCCATAACTATTCCTTATTTTAAATTATTTCTACTTCCACTTTCCATCGTGTTCATCAACCCATGAATGTAGCTCTGTATTATCAAAAAATAATGCTACTTCTCTATCTGCATTTTCTGCTTTGTCTGAAGCGTGTAACACATTTCTATTATTATGCATACAAAAATCTCCACGGATAGTTCCCGGTTCTGCATTTAAAGCTCCTGAAGCGCCTACAACTTTTCTTACAATTGCACAACAGTCATCGGCTTCCCATACCATTGCCAAAACTGGTCCTGATGTAATATATTCAATTAGTGGTGGGTAAAAAGATTTTCCCACATGCTCAGCATAGTGCTTGTTTGCAAGCTCTTCACTAATATTCATCATTTTCATTGCAATTAAATTAGGCCCCTTTCTTTCTAACCTAGTAATTACTTCACCTACAATTCTTCTATTAAGAACACCTGGTTTTATCATAACAAAACATCTTTCTTTCATGTTACACCTTTTTAATTATTGTTTTATTTTTTATATATACTCTAAAGAATAAAAATGCAAGAATAACAACGCCACCCATAATTGTTCGATTAGATGGAACCTCTGCAAAAAAGAAAAATACCCATACTGGATTCATTACAGGCTCAAGCATAGTAATAATTGCGGCACTTATTGCTGTTACTCTGGTAACACCCATAGAATATAAAATTGAAGGTATTCCAATTTGGAATACACCGAGCATAAAAAGAGCACCAATGCTCTGAGTATTAGGAACGCCGCTTTGAATAATGGAAGGAATTGCAATTAAAAATGTAAGTATGTGTGCAAGGGTAAAAGAGTCTTCAGGATGCCCATCTTTTTGTCGACGCATAAATATCGTAGTTAAGCCAAAGCACACGCCACTTAAGAGTGCTAAAATGTTCCCTCTCATTGAAATTGCATCAAATGAATCAGCCGTAAAGCCATCTGAAACAAGTAGAACCATTCCACCTAAAATACCTATACTTGCAACAACATCTATCCAGCTATTTTTTTCACCTAAGAATAATGGCCCAAGAGCTATGACATATAGCACACTGGTGTATTGCAACAAAATAGCATTTGCCGATGTGGTCATTTTGTTTGCAAAAACAAATAGTACCATGGTTGCAGTGTATACAAGTGTTGCAACAAGTCTGTCGATCGTTTGTTTTTTATCTATGCTTCCATCAGAAAGACGAACAAATAGACTCGGAATTCTCCGCAAGGCTACAATCATAGTAACCGCGCCAATAAAGCTTCTTACCCCAGAGATAGCGAGTGCATTCCAATCAGTTAATTTTATGAGGATTCCGCTTGTGCTCCATAGTAAGGCACACAAAAAAAGTGCCAAAGATGGATTAAGTTTGTTATATCGCATAGATGTAGAAGTATACCGATTTATGCCACTTTTTGCAAGAGGAAGGGTAATGTACAATTAATAATTAAAAATTAATAATGGAAACTGGACACATTCATGAAACCCCGTACATGCACCACGAAGATTTTTTGTAGCACATGAAAAGGTTTCTATGCAGAAAGAGTGCCATATTAATTATGCATTATTAATTAATTTTGAAGCTATTTTATCAATAAATTGCCATGAGTCTAAAATTTCTTTTGCTGCAGGTTGTGCAATTCGGGCAAGGTCGCCTGTCATATAACCGTCTTCAATGGTTGAGATTGTGGCATCTTCAAGCTTTTGTGCAAACTCTGCGAGCTCTGGCGTGCCGTCAAGTTCTGCTCGTTTTGCAAGTGCTCCAGTCCAAGCAAAAATAAGTGCCACAGGATTGGTTGAAGTTTTTTCGCCTTTTTGCCATTTGTAGTAGTGCCTTTGAACGGTACCATGTGCGGCTTCAAACTCAAAAACGCCACTTGGAGAAACGAGAACGCTTGTCATCATTGCAAGGCTTCCAGAGGCAGAGGCCACCATATCGCTCATTACGTCGCCGTCGTAGTTTTTACATGCCCATAAAAAGCCACCCTTTGCTTGCATTACGCGTGCAACTGCATCGTCTATGAGGGTGTAAAAATATTCTTTGCCGATTGTTTCAAAGTCTGTCTTAAACTCTTCATCATAAATGCGCTGGAAAACTTCTTTGAACCTGCCATCGTATGTTTTAGAAATGGTGTCTTTTGTTGCAAACCACACGTCGATGTTTTCTTGTAAGCCATACATAAAACAGGCCCGTGCAAAACTTTCAATAGAATCGTCAGTGTTGTGAATTCCTTGTAAAAT
>CAYJLT010000023.1:0-20014 GCA_964371295.1 uncultured Treponemataceae bacterium | reverse complement strand
AGGATGACAGGAAAACTCAAGAATTTCTCACAAAAAACACTATAACTATAGTATAAGAATTTTTCCTTGCAAATCGTCCTATGCGCGGTTGAAAAATTTGCAAAAGTGAGATAAAATTATGGTAAGAAAAGAGCTATCAAGAACAAATGATTATTTTGCACGCTACAGATTCAGAGACAATTGTAGACGTAAAAGCTACAACAAATACTGGTGAAAAGGTAATCGTTGAAGTGCAAGTAAAAGGCTCAACAACCTTTTTTGATAGGGCATTAGAATATTGGGCTAAAAATTACCGCTCGGAAAAGATTGAAACAGAAGATGGTAAAAGGGTAAAAAAGCTATCGCCAGTAATAAGCATAAATTTACTGGCTTTTACACTCTTTGATGGGACAGAACTTGCGCACACATCACATAAAATATGTTGCGTAGAAACGGGCGATGTTAGCTCTGAGCAATTATTGTTTCACTTTTTAGAGCTACCAAAGGCACTAAAAGGTGTAAAAGAAGAAGAACTTAATACGTGGTTGAGATTCTTTGGCTCAAACGATTTTGAAAAGGATAAAGAAATGATTGCAAAAAAAGGTGAAGTGTTTGAAATGGCTGTAGAAGATTATGAATCCTTTAGAGCAAATGAAGACTTAGTATCAGAATACGAAAAGCGAGAAACCTTTTTATTAGGGCAACAGCTTATGCTTGATGAAGCTACTGAAATTGGAATTAAAAAAGGTGCGCGTGCAGCAAAACTTGAAGTTGCAAAAAGTCTTTTAGAGAATGGTATGAGCATTTGTGACGTGGCTACACATACAGGAATCACTGAAGACGAAATTAGGGCAATTCATAATTAGTACAGATAAAAGCTCAGTATGACACGTAGCCCTTGCAAGTGGCTACTATTAAAGAAAGGGGATAATTTATCATGTCAAATACCTTTGCAAAAGATACCTCAAAACGAACCATAAAAGAATGGGCACAAGGTCTCTTGGTGTTAGTAATAGGTTTAACTATTGCTCATTTAGGTGTGACACTTTTTTTACTTTCATCTCTTGGGTCAGACCCTTTTACAGTATTTGTTCAAGGCGTTTCTATGAGTATTGCTTTGAGCATTGGTACAAGCCAAGTGATCCTATTATCAATTATTACCGTAGTTCTCTATTTTACTACAAAAAATTTTGTTAAACCTGGCACAATTGTGTGCGCTTTTTTAGGTGGGTGGATAATTGACTTTTTTCTATGGGTGCTTGGAGACTTTATTGGCATTGATTCTGCACTTTGGATTCGCTATGCAGCCCTTATTGGTGGGTGCGTTATTTTGAGCCTTGGAATGTCTATTGTTATAAAAAGTAATTCAGGAACAGGGCCAAATGATTTGGTTGCTATAGTCTTTACAGACATAATTGCAAAAAGGCGGTTTGTTCAGTTCCGCACGGTAAGAATATCGGTCGATGTTGTCTTTGCTGCTCTTGGCTTTTTTCTTGGTGGAATTGTAGGAGTAGGCACTCTAGCAGCTGCGCTATTAATAGGTCCAATTGCTCAATTCTTTTTGCCACGGTGTGAAAAGCTCATTTTAAAAATCTTCCCATCTCTCTAAGTAGCGTTTTCCTCTGACTTTGACTCAGACACAATAGCTTGTTCATTGCTTTGGTTTTCACTTTTTTCAGCAGGAGCATGGCTTTTTGCATAATGCAAAAATAGCTCCTTTTGATTTGTACGAAGAGGAGCAGAAAAGGAAGGTTCTCCGTCTTCCGTTTCCGTTCTATAAGGAACAACAATTTTTTCTCTGTATGCAAGGGATTCCTTGTCATTAACCCACCAATCGAGAACTCTAAGAGCATGAAGCGTGTATTTCATCAAGTTAAGGTTTGTTTTAAGCTCGGTGTTTTCATTTCCTAAAAGAATGTTTAAGCGATACGCAATATGGTTTTCTACATCGAAACGGTATTGTGCATTAAAGTTGGCACTTTTTTCCTGCCCTTCTACTTTAGCATTTTTTATAAGCCCTTCAAATATACCTGTAATTTGACTTACACGCAAAGGTAGTGATTTGTATGTTGAATCATGTGCAGGGCGCTCAAGGAATACTATTTCAAATGAAAGGTGTGGATGAAATAAGTACTTCATTTGCCAAAGCCATGCCGAAAGTTGTTTTTTTGCATACTTTGATTTTTTAAAATCATTTTGAGCGTAAATACGGTTTACATAATCTCGAAGTTCTGGGCAAAGAGTTTTATTAAACATAATTTCTCTGTACTGTGACCATTCAGCAATTATTTTTTGTAAACTATCATCTGTAAGAACATAGTCGGCATGGGCTGAATTTTCTGGTTCGATATTGAAAATAATATTTCTACACCCTTGGAAAAAATCTTCTATTATGCGTAGTAACACTATTGTAATCTGTAATGGATTTGAAGGGGACAAGACATTAAAGCCATCCGTAAATTGATACAGGGGCTGAAAGTAGGGATACATGTCTGGTTTTTTTTCTAAATCGTTCCATCCTGCATTTGGGAAAAGATTATTAAGCACATTGAGTGACCCCACAACAGATTGGGGAATCATAGGTTTGTTTTCTGCTGGTTCTGGGGCTACTGGCTCTGGGGCTGTAGGCTTTACTGGCTCTTCCTTTTCTTTTTCTTCTTTTTTTGGTAGCACTAAGTCAAATTTTGTTATACCTAAAAAAGGTAAAATTTTTGATATGTTTTGACTATAAAAATCAGGGTATCCAAAACATTGTGCGCTAGTCATTCTCATGAGAAGAGGATAGGTTTCATGAATTATTTTACTAAAAATATAAATCCAATCGGCAGTTGCTTGTTTTGCATGGGCTAAGTTTTGAGCTTTATTTGTTGCATTTGGTTTTGTTGCTGCCATATAAAGCTTTTTTATAGCCTCCGCCATCTTTGATTCACCCAAAAAGTAGAATCTCATAAGATGCTTAAATAATTCTTTTGTAACAGGAATTGCATCTTCCATAATTGGATCAGATGTGCTTGCTAAGTTTCGAGATGTTTCAGTTAAAAGCATAGTATTCCACTCATAGATGTAGCGAAGTGTCTTAAAATAAGGGTCATCAGAGCTTGTTATTTTTTGCTTATACTCACCTGATGTGGCATCAATGAGGCTTTTCATAGAGAAAATAAATGAATCTATGCGTTTTACATGCACTGGCAGTTTCATTTTTACAAAAGGTACAGATAAATCATCGGGGCTCACTTTTCCAAAGCTTGCTAGTAATTTAAAAAAACTTGGCTTTTTGGAAATTTTGTAAGTTGGTGATGTTAATAATTTATAAAAAGCTTTTCGCTCTTGTGATGATAAAAATGGTATAGAGCGCCTTTGTATAAACGGTGCCTGTTCTAGGGCTTTTGCTTCTTCTCTTTGTTGCTGCAACTCTTCTTCAGAGAGCGGCTTTGTTGGGATGTATTGACGCTTTTTATTTGTTAACGCCCTTGAAATTTCTCCAGATGAAGGGTTTGCTTTTTCAAAACCAACTTCCCCACCCAAAAGGTCTGCCATTCGTTGTGATTCAGATGGGTCCAATTCGCCAAGATTCTTTCTTACTTTGTCTAATTCTCCCGGTTCATAACGGGTAACTGTTTTTTTACTCATAGTTATATTCGCAAGTATTGTTTTTTAGCGACAGTAAAAAAATCTTTTAATTGGAATTTTTCACCGTCTTTATCAAAAATATTTCCCTCGCAGGAACCAAAAAGTGTGTGATAGTGAGCCCTCAATATCACTATACTATTTTTTCTAACTGTGTCTGCAGTAGGAAAAAATGATAAGTCAATCATGCTTTCCGTGTCTTGTATGTACCACTGCCCTAAAACGCCTTTCGGGTGCGTTACTGTTACAGGTGGAAGAGGTGTGGCAACACCATCAATAAAAAGGATGTTTTCATTGTATGTGTCAGTATCTACAGGGTCTTGATTAGAGATATATAAATTAAACTGAATATTTTTCCCCTCCACGATTCCTTGGCCTGTAATCGAGTGGCAATGAGTCCTTAATCTATAAAAGGCTCTTCTTATCGTAAAGAATCCCAATCCGTTTGAGCCAAATGGGTTGGCAGTGAGAACAGAAGATTCTGCAGAAATGGTGCCTTCAATTGAAAGCGCCAAATGATGCACCGCTGCACAACGTCTCATAGTGGGGGAGGGAACAACAGATACATGTGTACCATGCTCTTTGTGTGATATATTTGCGGAAAAGGCAAAGTGTAAATCAGGACGGTTTTTATCATGCTTTAATCTGCATGCAATAGTAAAAAGTCGTTTTTCATAATCCCATTTAATAAGAATAAAACGATTTTTTTTATGAGACCTACACACCCCTTTGATAGCGGTTACAGGAATTGTTCTTCTTCGCAATATAACGGTTCTATAGGATAGCTTTTTATTTGTTTGTAAATCAATGACATTTACTTCTGCAAATGCAAAATAGCGGGCATCCATAACCTCAACAGTACCAATGTAATTATCTAGAGTAAAAGAAAAGCAAAGGTTTGAGCGTATTCTTGTTTTTGTTAAAAAATTTGGTAATGGCATGAGGCTAAATGGTTGTTTAAGCCTCTGGATGGAAAGTTTTTGAGGAGGGAAATTATAGTCACCAAACACCGCTCTTCCATTTTCTACAATTTTTTTAGGCGGGTTTGTTATCGGTCTTGTATACATAGCCATAATTGTCTCTATTATACTATAAAAAAATAAAAAAATAAAGACTTTTCTAAGCCATATTTTTCACTTCTAGTATCCAATTGTATCAAGAGTTTCATCTGATGACTGTTGAGGTGATGGTTTTTCTTGCGACTCTACACGGATAAACACTTGATTGGGAAGGCAGGCAGAAAAGTGAGCATTTGATGATATTGGATGAGACAGCACACAGAGCTGGTTGTCGCATGGAGAGCTTTCAAATAAAGCTTCTCCGTTTTGAATTTTAATGTGAGAAACGCCAAGAGGTCCTTCAACCCCAAATTCAGTGTCTGAGTTTAATGGATATATCCATTCTCCCTCAAGCGAATAAACTATGAGGTTTGAGCCTGCTACTTGATTAAAAAGGGTTTGCCAAATTGAAAATGCAACTAAAAAAAGGGCAATGCACACAATGAGGTAATCAAGGGGTTTTAAGATATTTTTTTTTATACCATTCACGCAATAAGTGTACACTTATTTTAAAACTAAGGCAATGGGCATTACTGCATGATGTTGTTTAAAAAAAATGTAAATCGGTAAAAAAATATTGCTTTAAATATTTTTTCAGTGTATACTGTACATATGAAACCGAACATGGAAGACTATTTTCCAGTATGGAAAAAACTTGATCCTAAGCATCAAAAAACACTTTTAGAAGCAGCAACGTTTATGAGCTCACCAAAGGGCACGCTTCTTCATAATGGAGATGCAGATTGTATTGGCATTATGCTTGTGTATGAAGGTCAATTACGAGTATATATGATGTCGGAAGAAGGTAAAGAAGTTTCATTGTATAGAATTTTTCAACGTGACATGTGCTTGTTTTCAGCTTCATGTATGATGGATAGTATTCAATTTGAAACCTTTGTAGAAGCAGATAAAAACACTTCATTTTGGCTTATTCCAGCTTTTGTCTATAGAAAGGTAATGGATGAGTCGGCAGTACTTGCAAATTATACCAATGATTTGATGGCTTCGCGCTTTACTGATGTAATGTGGCTCATGGAACAGATTATTTTTAAAAGCATGGATGAAAGATTGGCAGATTTTCTTTTGTCTGAAAAAACGCTTGAAGGGAGTAATTCGATAAGCATTACGCACGAAAAAATTGCCCAGCATCTTGGTAGCGCACGAGAAGTAATTACAAGGCTTTTAAAATATTTTCAGGAAGAGGGCGCTGTTGGTTTAAGTCGAGGGGGAATTACAATTCTTGATGAATCAAAGTTAGAAAAGAGGATTGCTCGCTTAGCATAAAGACGCATTTGAAATGAAAAATCCCCAGCTGTGTAGTGCTACACACGGGGATTTTTTTATGATTTCTACTATGGGCAACTAAATAGTCCTTCTGACCAAAGGCATGCCCCACAGGTTGGGGCTTTGTTTCCATAGCAGTCTTCCAAATTTGATTCAGTATAGCCGCAATGACCGCAATAAATGCATGGTGAAAAAGAAAATTCCTTTACCTTAGTTCTAAAGTCTCGATATTCCATGGATTCCCATATGTCTGCTATAGACTGATTTTTTATGTTTCCAAAAGAATGATGATGTATCGTCCTTTTGATGGTTCCTAAAGTAGTTGCACTGTTGTGTAATAGCTCCATGCAAGGACTCACATTCCCATCGCTTCGAATAAAAACCATGCCCTCTTCTACAAATCTGCAATACTGAGTTTTACGAGGTAGGGGAATATTGTTAATATGCAGTATGAAATTCATTTGTGATAATAGACTTGCAAAATTATTTTTTACATCATCTCGCGAAAAGTCCATGTAAGGAATATTTACTATTGGAAATTTCATTTCTGCATTTTCAGAGCCTATTTTTTTGTTTAGCGTATCAGTATATAATTGCTTGTTTGCATCTCCTTCATTATCCATTCGTATGTTTGAAATATTGACATAGCTTATTCTATGTTTCGCAATGAAGGAAGGTAAATGTTGTAACTCATTAATATTGTATTCAGAAATAACAAGTGCTATACCTACATCGGGGGTCTTTTTATACTTTATTACACCGGGCATTCGAAGTTTGTTTAGGCGATTAATGTTTTCAATTACTTTTTGTGCATCTGGGTGGCCAATGTTTGCGCTTGTATTATGTGGGCGCAAGGTATCGAGTGAAATCCAAAGTGTATCCAATCTGGCTGTAAACAATTTGTCTATCATACTATCATCAAGCAAAGAAGCATTTGTAAGTAGTTCTACTATAAAGCCTCTTTTTTTGCACTCAAAAATCATGTCGTGTATGTTTGGGTGCACGAGGGGTTCTCCGACTCCGCCAAGCATAATTGTTTTTGCACTTTTTGGGATGCCATCTAATGCTGTCAAAAAAACGTCAAAGGGCATGTCTTGAAAAGTTTCATCAAACCACGCATTTCTAAAACACATAGCACAGGAAAAATTGCAGTTTGTTGTAGGCTCTATATAAACTTTTTTTAGGCTGTCGTTATCTTTTGCTTCTTGTGTGGCTATTGGATAGAGGGAAACAATGTCGCCATCGTACACGGCATTATCAAGGTGAGACTTTACTCCATTTATTAAACATAAGATGGTATCTTTTTTTTCTATCTTCAACATGTCTACAATATTTTCAACATATTTGAACTGAGTATGGTCTAAACGAACTACATCGCTGTGGAGATTTTTTAAATATGAGTATAGTTTTACTTCAATCATGTAGCCTCTTTAGTATATTGCTTTTATAAAAAAAGGTTAAAGTGTGTGGGCAGGGCATTGTTGATTACGATGAATTTGAATTGAGTCTATACACATTTCTTTGCCATCGTATTGAATTATGCGCCCTGTGAATTCTTGTATTCCATTGATGAGAATTTTTATAGTATGAGAAGCTTGAATAGAGCCGATAACTCCTGCGGTTGCTCCTAGTACCGCTGTGCTTTTTTGCTGAAATTTTTCACTATAACCTGCGCATCGCAAACAAGGACCTTCTTTTGAAATGCACAGACAATAGCCATACCACCCATCGATACCACCTTCTACAAGTGGTATTTCTTTGGCAATTGCAAAATCATTAACAAGAAGGCGTGTTTTAATAGAATCAACACAGTCTACAATAACATCTGCTTTAAACAGTAATGATTCAATATTGTGGGCTTCAAGTTTTTCTTTAACACCATTCACTATTACATCCGAGTATTTTTCTTGGATTACTGCTGCTGCCGTTTGAGCTTTTGGCTTTCCAATATCTTTTTTCCCATAAAGAAATTGACGGTTGAGGTTGCTAATCTCTATGTCATCCATATCAATAATTGATATTTTTCCAACTCCTGCGCTCGCAAGGTATGTTAAAACAGGACATCCGAGACCGCCCGCCCCCACAATTACTACATGTGCTTTTTGCAATTTTTTTTGACCCGTTGTGCCAATATCTTTTATGTCAAGTTGCCTTTGAAAACGTGCATAGTCTTTGTCCATAGTTTATCCACCTCCTACTGGGGGGAAAAGGGCTAAAATATCTCCATCTTTTACTCCATCTTCTGGTTTTGAGTGGAAGCCGTTTACTAAGCAAATCGCAACTTCTTCTGCAGAAATCTCGAGCTTTATTAATACGTCGGCAACAGAGTGTATGTTATCAGAGGGTAAATAAAGAATTTTTTCTCGCCCCTCTCGGAAAGTAGCAAATAGTCGAACTTCAATCATAATAAAACTCCTATACGCACAGAACACGCGCTCTATGTGTTCTGTGCGTGAATTACATAACGTGCTTCACGATGCTATGCAAATTCTGAAAGTCCAAGTTTGTCGAGAGTTTCTTTTTTAGGGAATGCATTTTCCCAACCCCTAACGTCATAGTATTGGGGGAGGGTGACGGGCAATTGGCTGACCATGCCCTTTGATGGACCATCAGGAATTTCGTCTTCTAAAAGTCGTTTTGGGAGTTTATCATCTTCTGCTTTCATTCCAGCTTGCTTATTAAACAAGCGCTCAATGTTGTAGATTCTATCACCAACTTCGAGCAGTTGCTCAGGAGTATAGGTTGTACCTGTTGCTGCATTAAGAAGGTTTGCAAACTGAGGTGCACCAAGAGCAAATGAAGAAAACAAACAAAGACCCATGCTGTCAATAACGGCTGTAAGGTCTTGGAATATTTTGCACCAAAGAGCCTTGCCTTCAGTTGTTGTTCTATCAAGCTGTTCAGGAAGTCCGAGTACTTCAGGGGAAATGAGGTATCCGCGTACATGGCAACCACCACGATTACTTGTTGCATATGTAATACCTATACCTTGTATGGCACGTGGATCGTAAGCAGGAAGTTCTTGTTTTTTTACGCTCATCGAAATTTCTGGGTGTCCATAATGTTCACAAAGGCGATAGCTACCATCTGCCATGAGTTTTGCTAAAGGCAAGGTACCTTCTCCCATACGTTTTGTCCATTCAATTATTGCTTTACCACTACCCCAAGCAAGAGGAATGCCATCGCACTCTTCGTCTTTTATTACTCCCATTTGATAGAGCTCCATAGCAGCAGCAATAGTACAAGGTGTTGAAATAGCATCTAACCCATACTCATTACACCAAAAGTTGGCTTCATTTATTGCTTCAAGGTCATTTATACCACAGTTACCACCATATGCCCATAATGGCTCATATTCAGGTCCTCCTGTAATTTTTCCATTCAAATCAATAATTCTGCCGCATCCAATTGGACAGCGGTGGCAAAAGCCTTGTTTTACTAAGTGTTTTTCTTTTAGTGTTTCACCTGATGTATCATCTGCAGGTGGGAAATACGATTCTTGCCAGTTGCGTGTAGGAAAGGCTCCAGTATTATTAATGATATTGACAAGTACAGCAGTTCCAAACGTTGGAAGACCTTGCCCCGTAACACCATTTTCACGAAGAAGTTTGTTACAGTCTGCAGTTGTGGCTTTTAGTGCATCTGGGTTTGCAGGTGGAATAATGTTTTTTGTTGCACATACGGTAATTGCTTTAAAGTTTTTGCTACCCATTACAGCACCTACACCGCTTCGCCCAGCTGCTCTGTGTTTATCATTCATAATACATGCAAGTAATGATAAGTTTTCACCTGCTGGTCCGATATTGAGCACGGAGCAACGAGGATGGATTTCTTTAAGTAAATCGTCGATTTCTTCACTTTTCATGCCCATATAGTTTTGAGCATCAAGTAATTCAATGTTTTCGTCTTTGATGTTAAGGTATACAGGTTTTTCAGACTTTCCTTCAACAATAATGCCGTCATAGCCTGCATATTTAAGTTTTGCACCCCAAATACCACCCGAATTTGAAGATGCAATCATTCCTGTTAGCGGTGATTTTGTTACGACCATGTAGCGACCTGCTGTTGGTGACGCCGTTCCAGTCATAGGTCCTGCAAGGTATACAAGCTTGTTTTCAGGGCTCAATGGGTCTACTGTTGCAACCCCTTCGTCCATTAAAATTTTTGTTCCATGACCTCGCCCGCCAATATATTTGACTGCATCTGCCATATTGAGATCTTCAAGTTTAATGGAACCTGTTGTAAGATTTACGCGGATAAGTTTTCCGCAATAGGATGTTGACATAAAAAATACCTCCTTAGTTTTTTGAATGTCCGTGTCATTTTTTCTATAAAATCAGAATAAATGAACCGAATCCTTTCCAAATGCGGGAGGCATCACAATAACGGCGGATACCCATGGTCTTGCTACCGTATTAAGCAAGCTCGGATTTCTATTTAAATGGTAAATCCAAAACGATGTTTTGTCAATATGAGTTTATCGGTATTCTTATATTTTGTATTCAAAGTACCCATAATTAATTGCTTGACAGCAGATATGACAAGTCTTATAATGAAAGGGCGCACATTTTAAAAGGAAAAACTTTGCGTTGTTCTTTTCCTGTAGCAAAAATATCTTAAATAAAATGACAAACATATTTTTTTGGAGGATTGTATGAAAAAATTGTCTTATGTATTGATGGGGTTAATGGTGATCCTTTTGGCTTTTACAGGTTGCTCTGCTGGGAGCGATTTGTTAATTCAAAATGACTATCAATTAACTATCACTGGAGAGGGTGTTAATCTCATCCTAACTGGTGAAGACATGAAGTCAATGGAGCTTGAAACTATAGAGTCAAGCGCAGTAGACTCAGCTGGAAATGTAACGGATGTTACAGTAACAGGGTTTTCGCTTTCAAAACTGCTTTTGCAGCACAACATTGAATTACAAAATACTACCGATGTAACATTTACTGCATCTGATGGCTATGTAATGAACGCCCCTCTTGCCGAGTACGAAGGAAGCGATATTTTCGTACTACTAAAATATGATGGCGAAGCACTTGAAACTCCAAGGAGCGCTATTCCTGGCAAACGAGCCATGTACTGGGTAAAAGATTTAGCCCAAATAGATATAGCTTCTGGTATGATATCTGCAAGTGGTGCAACAGATATTACAGAAATACAGTTTTTCTTTGAAAATGCCTCAGCACTAAGAGCTGAAAGCCTACAGTATGATGGAACCGATGTTCCTTCGTATTCTTTAAGAGCTTATTTTGATGCATTTTTGCCCAACAATAATGCCGATATTTTTACCCTCATCGCACGCGATGGCTTTGATAAAGTAGAAACAGCCGATGTATTCTTTTCGTGTTATGTTTCAATGCTCGAAGGCAGTAGCGACCAAGAATCTAACGCACCTCAGTATTTTTCAGAAACACTTAACCGTGGAATGAGAGTAAAGCAGCTCGACATTGTAAAAGCAGAGAATGTTGCGATCTACTTTGGAAATGACATAAGCGTTTCTCAACTTTTTGATACGCTTGAAATTGGCGGATATGATGAATACATTTTTAAAGCAACTGATGGATATGAAACAATAATACCTGCTGGGGCTATCGAATTTGGCGCCATCTATCCAGACGATGAGGAAGGGTATATTCGGGCATCTTTTGATGGCTACGATTTTGGCAGCACGCCAGGCGGAGGAAGGGTTAAATATCTTTCAGCAATTATACCTCGGGGCAATAGAATTGAACAAGCAAGTGTAGCAGGCGATAGAACAGTTCTTTCAGCTGCTGCGGTGCAAGAACTCACGCAAAACATTGACCCTAATGCGCCTCTCTTTACGGTACAGGCGAACGGGGCAGATACTGTTATTAGTGAAGTTGAATTTATGAGCCTTCCGCTACTTGAATTGGATATTTCAAGAACAAATTCTTATGGTGAAACGGCATCAGGAACCTATATTGGTGTGCACTGGACAGAAATTGCAGATTTTGTAGGTGTTGATGAAAATAGTGCTATAACCGTAATTGCATCAGACGGATATGAAATTAAGCTTTCTCCTGAAATGCTTCTTGATCCGGGGTCAATTTTTGGCCTCTATGAGAATGGCGAGTACATAGAAAGCGAAGGTGATGGACGCCTATGGTTTTGTGTAAGTGAAAACTTTACCGCAAACAATTGGGCAAAGTATATCGTTGAAATTGTTGTCGACTAAATAACAGAAAGGATTATAGCTTGAAACATACAAGAGCGTATTTTTCTCTAACAGATTACTGTATCATGTCCATGGTTGCGGCAATGGGCATAGCAATTAAAACAATTATAGTTCCACTTGCACAAATTATTACTGGGCCTTTGTTTATTCCTGGCGGTGTAGTAGCAGGTGGTTTCTATATGGCTTTTTTGGTGCTTGGAGAAAGTATTACACAAAAATGGGGTAGTGCAACTGTTATCGCTCTTATTCAAGGCGCAGTTGTAACTATTACAGGAGCTCTCGGGTCGCATGGAGCCGCAAGTATTTTCACGTACACTGCACCTGGTTTAGCTATAGACTTTGTATACTTGCTTATACGGCATCGCGCTGATTGTGCAATGTGCTGCTTTATTGGAGGGGTTGTTGCAAATATGGCGGGTAGCTTTTCGGTAAATCTTGCAATATTTAACCTTTCCTTTGTTCCCTTAATGCTATCCCTTGCAGCTTCTGCACTTTCAGGTGGACTAGGGGGGCTAGTAGCACATGCCATTGGAAAAAATGTGCGACAATTAGGCATCTTGCAAGGAAAAGCCAGTGAGCAAAAAAATAAAGGCGATAAACAATATTTTTCTGTACCCATGCCAGATGAAATGGAGAACAAAGATGATGAGGAATGCTAAGTATATTTGTGTGCTTTTTTTACTTTTAGTAAGCGTTGTTTCTTGTAGTGTAAAAACAAACACAGTTTTTGAGTCGGCTCAACGTAGCCCGTTAACTATAACGGGAGATGTTTCCAAAGAGGTCGTAGTAACAGATTTTTCTGCATTCAATGCAAGTACAATAGAAAAAGATGATATAATGCTTCCAGCAGTACAACTTTTAACACTCATAGAAGCTGCAAGTCCACTTGGTTATAATCATACTATTACGTTTCACTCTCCTGATGGAGTTATGGCAAGCATAGCTCTTTTAGAAATAGAAGAAGATGTTATGATTACTTGGAATATGGAAGTAGGCTTTTCGTTGTTTGCGCCTAGTTTTCCTCCACAAGCTGGAATACGCAATATTGACTATATTGTGCTTTCTGCACAAGAATTATTACCTGAACAAGCTAGCCTACGCATAATTGACGGAGAAAGTGACCATCTCATTTCGTATGGAAATCTTTTTTTACAGGAAGGTATTATTAAGCCAGTGCTTGAGGGAACAGCAAAAAAAAATGAGTTTACCGTAAATGCCCTTACTCGCCGACCAATCGTTCCGCTTTTGAACTATTTGGAAACAAGTGATAGAGAAGGGCTCGCATATTTTGCAGATGGCTCACAAAAAAATATTTCACTTGCAGGATATTTTGATTGGAGGGGAACAAGTGCAGATTATCTTGATTCAGATGCAAAAACACGAACTCCTAACGTAATTGGTGTATGGGCGAATCCACCCGAAGCCTCTATTACAGATATAAGAAAAATAGTTGAGGAGACGGCGGGAGATTCTCTTGTAATACTAATAGATGGGCTTGGATACACAGGTTATTTAGAACACGGCCTTTCCTTTTCTAAAGACTACAGTATTAGTCCTATGCGAACGGTAATGCCCAGTATTTCAAATGTGGCGCTTGCTGCTATTATTACAGGTAAAACACCCGATGAGAACGGCATAACCGAAAGAGGCCTGCGAGAGCTTAACGTAGAGGATATGTTTTCAACGATAGATTCAGTTATGATTGAAGGACACACTAAACTTATAAATTCGAGTATTTCTCCTCGACTCAATGCTGATGAAAACTCAAATGGTTCTACAGATGATGAGGTTTTTGACTCAGCCATGCAAGCCCTTGCAGAGAAACACACTCTTACATTTGTACATTTGCATGGCTTTGATGATGTTTCACACACCTATGGACCATATTCTCTAGAAGCAAAAGAAAAACTCTTTGAAATTCAAGAATATATAGATGAAATGCTCACCTCTTTTTCAGGCACAACGTATCTTGTTTCTGACCATGGACAGCATAATCTGAGTAGCGAAGAAAAAAAGGGAGATCATGGAGAATTTCGATATGCTGATATGTGTGTGCCATTTATTACAATTAAATAAACAGGAATATCAATGAAAAACGAAAAAAAACTATCTAAACAAACCAAAATACTTATTGGAATAATTGCGGGACTGTGTGCTCTTGTAGCACTATTTGCTTTTTTAAATGCTGGTGATGTAAGTTATAAAAAAACATTAGAAATGAATGCAATATTCGAGCTAAAAAACAGTGAAGAAAGCAAACAAATTACCATGAACAATATGCTTGCTTTAACACCAGCTGAAATTCCCGCTGTTATGGATACCAGTAATACAAACCCTACAGACGTTACTTTTGTTGGAGTCCAACTTAAAGATATTTTTGATTTTGCAAATATGGAAATTAATGGGGACGTTATTGAAGTAAGAGCTCTCGATGGTTATACATCCGCACTAACAAAAGAAGAAGTTATGCAAGATAATAATGTTTACATATGCATTGCGATGGATGGACAAACTTTAAAAACTAAATCAGAAGGTGGTATGGGGCCATATCTTATGATAATTAAAAGTTCTGCATATTCTCAAAGATGGTGCAAGTTTGTTCAGGAAGTTGTAGTGAAATGAAACCTATCGAAATGCGAAACATTTTTTTCTCATACGAAGGTCAAGATGCGCTTATTGAAGATGCGTCCTTGTATGTTGACGCAGGTGAATGCGTAGCTATTACAGGCTCTTCGGGTGTAGGAAAGTCTACGCTCTGTTTAATTCTTGCGGGGCTCATACCTAGGAGCATTGAGGGAGTCTTGAGAGGAGAGGCACTGATTTCAGGAATGCCTGTGCAAGGGGCAATGCTTCATGAGGTTGTGCGTGAGATAGGCATTGTGTTTCAAAATCCAGACTCACAACTTTTTGCGCCCACAGTAGAAGATGAGTTAGCTTTTGGACCAGAAAATATTGGGTTACCGCGCGAAGAAATAGAAAAACGTATCGATTACGCATTAGAAACAGTTGGTATGAATGCTTATCGTTTTCACAGCCCTTCACATTTATCGGGTGGGCAAAAACAGCTTGTCGCGCTTGCAGCTGTTCTTACACTTTCACCAAAAACACTTTTGTTTGATGAAGCCTTTAGTCAACTTGACAAGGAAGCTACTATGCGCATTATGGAGTGCATTAAACGCTTAAAGGCACAAGGAAAGGCAATTCTTATGGTGGAGCATGACAAAGAAAACCTTTTCATCGCAGATAGAATCTATGCTCTTGAACATAAAAAGCTCATAGAACAAAAGCAGGAGCGTTTGCATGGATGAAAACATGGACAATGCTATAACACTTGAAAATGTACGCTTTCGCTACCCACGAGGTTCATTTATCTTTTCTGTAGATACGTTTTCATTAAGGGCAGGAGAAATTTGTATCATTCAAGGGCAAAACGGCAGCGGTAAATCAACCTTGCTCAAACTTTGCACTGGCATTCTTCATGCAGAAAAGATGAAACTTACGCTTTTTGGAAATGATGCAAGTGAGTACTCACTTGGGCAAATTGGAAAATATGTTGGGTATCTTTTTCAAGAACCGTCAAAACAAATATTTACCGCAACGGTATGGGAAGAAATGACTTTTATTGCAGCGATTCGTGAAGAAGACCCTAAAGAAATCGCACAAAAGGCCATGATATTATTAGATCGTTTTTCGTTAAAACATCTAGCAAAGCGAAGTACCTACCGATTAAGTAGGGGCGAAAAACAACGCTTGGCACTTGCGTCTATACTTATGCAGAACATTCATTATTTAATGCTCGATGAACCTACAACTGGGCTCGATTTTCAAAACAGACAAACTCTTTACTCGGTGATAGATGAACTACTAAAAGCAAAACTTGGAATAGCAATAATCTCACATGATAGCGAATTATTTGAGCGATTTCCAAATGCACGTATTGTAACGATCAAAGAGGGAGAAACTATTGCATGATGAAACAAGCTGATCCACGGGTAAAACTCTTAGCCATACTTTTAAGTACATCTTTTTCTATCTTGTTTACCAATGTTGTCTATCTGCTTGGAGTTTTCTTTTTCTCAATTCTTTTACTCGTGCTATTTGGTGCAGATTATAAACTGCTTTGGAATAAATTACGGCGATTTATCTACATACTTATTGGTGTTTCAATAATACAAATTATTTTTGTTCGTACGGGGGCACCTCTTGTAAGAGTTGGCGAAGTTACACTTATCTATGAGGATGGCTTTTTTAGGGGTATATCTATGGCACTTCGGTTTTTTACCCTTATTAGTTCAGCAGCAATTATGGCAAGTGAAAATAGCCGCAGAGTAATTGCATCACTTTCAAAATTAAAAATTCCATATACATTTTCATTTATGATTATGTTAACACTACGGTTTATACCGTTTTTTATGGAAAGTTTCACCGATGCCATGGTTTCAATTCAATTGCGCGGAATTGAAGTTGAAAAAATTCCGTTTGGTAAGCGTATACGCCTGTATGGCTACTTACTCTCACCTGTAGTTGCCGATGCTATCATAAAATCTCAAGATTTAGCAATGGCTATGGAATCTCGTGGGTTCGGTGCTATGAAAAAGCGCACAACCTACATTGAAGTAAAAATGTCAGCAGTGGATGTTGTTTCTATAATAGTACTTGTAACCCTCTCTGTCATTGCCTTATATTTTTATTATATGGTGTTTTGAAAGTTTTTTTCAAAACAGCTTATTCGCGAAAAATGGTGCACCGCGAACGCGGAATTTTTATAGGAGTGATTATATGAAGCTTATTGCAATTAACGGTATTACTAAGTCAGGAAAAACGACAGTGTGTGAAGCTATAATTAGCGGTTTAGCTGAACTTGGGTATAGTGTTGGATCTGTTAAGGAAATTCACTTTGAAACATTTCAAATTGATGGAGAACCTCTTTCTAACACAAATCGTCACAGAAAAGCCGGTTCAACGCTGGTAACGGCTAGGGGTATGTTTGAAACAGACATACTCTATCCGAGTATGCTTAGCATGAAGGATATTTTGCGACACTATGATCATGATTTTGTGATTTTAGAGGGGGTAACTGACTTGAATGTTCCCCGAATCATAACAGCCCATTCAGAAGAAGAGGTTCGTGAGCGTTGGGATGGGCGCGTTGTAGGTGTTTCTGGTGTGCTTGCAAATGATGGTAGAACCTCTTTTAATGATGTTCCAGTCATTAATGCCATCACAGAAAAAGAAAAACTTGTACAATTTGTGCTCAAAAATGCTAGAAATCCAATGCCGAATATTGATCCCAAATGTTGTAGTGCTTGTGGGTACACCTGTGGCGAGCTAACGAGCCGTATTATCAAAGGTCTTTCAACACAAGATGAGTGCGTGTTAAAAAACCCTGAAATTTCGCTTTCAATAGATGGCCAAAATATTGAAATGGTACCCTTTGTAAAAAGCATGCTAGAAAATGCGGTTCTCGCGGTAGCTAAAGAGCTTGATGGTTTTACAAAAAATGGCGATATACATATTACAATTAAACGTTGTGGTAGAGAAGAATGAAAGAACGCTTGATGACTACATACCCATCAAAACGCAATACTGTTTTAGGAGACGGTGTCATTGTTGAAAAACGGTTTAGTGATTTAAGTGATTATAAAAGAGAAAAAGAAATAGTAGAATGTCTTTTGTCAAAGGGTGTTCCAGCCCCAAAGATTCTTTCCTTTGAGAAAGGAATACTTCGGTATTCACATATTAAGGGTACCTTATACACAGATATTGCAGAATGTATGGAAGAAAAACATGCAAAAGCTCTTGTGTATTGGTTGTCCGCCTTTTATAACGCCACAAATCTTTTGCGCGGAGACAACAATCTTCGAAATTATATTTTTTGTGATGAGGATAACTCCTGTATTGGTATAGACTTTGAGTCGAAAGAACAAAAAGGTTCTTTTGCAGATGACTGCGGGCAAATACTTGCCTTTATTGCTACAAATTCACCCTCTTTTTCAGACAACAAGCAAAAATCTTGTTTACTCTTACTGCGTGAATACTTTTCATATGAAATAGATGGATTGGACATTGAACAGGCGTTTATTCATGAAATCAACGCTATGCAAAGACGGCGAAAAAATCCAGGTATACTTGAAAAAGCAAAATCATTTTATGAAAAAATAAAAGATGAACTGTTCTTCGAATTTGGGAATGAAGTAGAAGAAAAAATACTTAGCTATTCAAAAAGCACGCTTGTATCTTTTTTTTATGAAATGGAAGGCGTTTGGGTTCTTGCAAATAATATTTTTGGATACAAAAATGTTCGACTCCGAGTTACCGATTTGGGAGAAGACACCACATTTCGAGTTTCGATTCCCCGATCCCGTCTAGAGATTGCAGGTAGTAAGAATAATCGACAAGAGTTTTACATGAAGTTTTTAGTAAACTACATGACAATGGGGGGATAGTGAAAAATCCCCAGCTGTGTAAATCTACACATGGGGACTTTTTTGTGTTAGCTTAAAAGTGCTAAAATTCCGGCTTTATCTTTTGCACCAACAGCTTGCTTTGCAATTTTTCCATCTACAAATAATGCAAGGGTAGGAATACTCATAATACCGTATTCAGCTGCAAGATCGCCTTGCTCATCAACATTTACTTTGCCGATTTTTTTATCAGTTACTTCATTTGCAATTTCTTCAATAATGGGTCCAACCATTTTACATGGACCACACCAAGGTGCCCAAAAATCTACCAATACTGGTTTGTCGGCTTTAATAACTTCTTGCTCGAAATTGTCTTTAGTTAATACCAATGCTGCCATAAAAATCTCCTAATAGTTAAAATAATTTCTAATATAATAATAACACCCTTTGTAAAAAAAAACAGTGAGAAAGTTACATTATTTTTTGAAAAAAACGCACAGGTGTTGGATTTTTTAAGACTATTTTAAGGAAGGTGTTGTATTATTAATTAAATAACATTAGCAATTGTTATCCACACTACACTCCTCCTTTTAGCCCCTTGCACGTTGTGTGAGGGGTTTTTTTTATGGAAATGATTTGGCTCGAATACTCATTTTTCTGCTTAGTTGTATGTGTGAAAAAAACGTACAAATGTTGGATTTTTTAAGACTATTTTAAGGAAAGTAATGTAATATTAATTAAATAACAAAACAATTGTTATCCACACTACACTCCTCTTTTTTAGCCCCTTGTACGTTGTACAAGGGGTCTTTTTTTGTTTTGCAAAACATACTTTTCGGGTGATAATTTATCTATTTTTTTAATAAAAAATGTACAAATTTTTAATTTATTAAGATTGATTTAAGGAAGGTAGTGTATATTGATTATATAACATAAGCAATTGTTATCCACACTACACTCCTCCTTTTTTAGTCCCTTGTACGTTGTGCAAGGGACTTTTTTTTAATAAGTAATTTGTACAAAAAAAGTTCTGTTTCTGGGGCCATCAAACTCACAAAAGTATACGCTTTGCCATGTTCCTAACACTAAGCTTCCGTTATGGATAATAAGGTGCTCACTTGCTCCAAATGTTGAGCTTTTTAAGTGTGCAGGCGAGTTTCCTTCCATGTGGCGAAAGCGTGAATCTTGGGGATACACTGTGTTCAAGCCTAAGAGCATGTCGTGCTGTACATCTGGGTCTGCATTTTCATTTATGGTAATTGCTGCCGTTGTGTGTGGACAAAAAACTAAGGCTGTACCGGATACAGCACCGAGCTCAATAATAAAATCTTCAATGTGTCTTGTAATGTCGATAAAGCCTTCTTTCGGGGTGGGAAGTGAAAATTGTTTTAATTTTGTTTTCATAGGTGTAGTATAGCATAGGTAATTAATAATTAACAAGTATTAATAAAGGAGCTGCT
>CAYJLT010000022.1:0-20031 GCA_964371295.1 uncultured Treponemataceae bacterium | reverse complement strand
GACGAAAAAACATACGACCTTTTCTGCGCGGGAAAATCTGCAGCTGTATTCCAATTTGAAAGTGCTGGTATGCAAAAAGTATTAAAACAAGCTCAACCTAGAAAACTCGATGATTTGATAGCCCTAAACGCATTGTATCGTCCAGGCCCTATGGCATACATTGACCAATTTGTTGAAGGAAAGTTTAAACCTGAAACAATTAAGTATCCAGACCCTTGCCTAAAAGATATTTTAGAAGAAACATATGGCGTTATGGTATACCAAGAGCAAGTTATGCAAGTTGCCCAAAGGATTGCAGGCTACTCCCTAGGTGGAGCGGATGAGCTCAGACGCGCCATGGGTAAAAAGAAAGTAGAAGTAATGGAAAAACAAAAAGAAAAATTCCGTGCGGGTGCCATTGCAAATGGTTTTACCAAAGAAAAGGCGGATGAAATTTTTGAAATAATGATACCTTTTGCCGGCTACGGATTTAACAAAAGCCACGCTGCAGCATATTCTGTTTTAGCATATCAAACCGCCTACCTCAAAGCAAACTTTCCTGCAGAATTTATTGCAGCCAACTTAACAAATGAAATTTCAAGTACCGATAAGCTGCCTGTCTACATTGAAGAAGGGCATTCAATGGGTCTTTCTATTGACCCACCTGATGTAAATAGATCTTCAAAGGTTTTTGATGTGGTAGATGGGCGTATTGTTTATGGGCTAACTGGCATTAAAGGCTTAGGCGAAGCTGCAGCTGAAGAGATAATTTCTCAACGTGAAAAGGCAGGCCCATATAAAAGCTTTATGGATTTTCTCGAAAAAGTAGACTTACACACGGTGAATAAGCGGGCTATTGACGTTCTTATTAGAACAGGGGCGTATGATCATCTTGGACAAAATAGACCTACCCTCCTTTCAAATTTAGAAAGGGCAGTAGACTATGTAACAAACATAAAAAATGATAAAGCAAATGGACAAGTAAGTCTTTTTGGGGATGTAGATGAAGCAGAATACGCGCCTTTTATTTTCGAGCAAATGGAAGATTGGCCTCAACTTGAAAAACTTAGAATTGAAAAAGAGCTTATAGGGTTTTATATATCAGGACATCCTCTTGATGATTATAAGAAAATTATTGAAAAGTCGATTACCTTAACATCAAAAACTGCAGAATTAGCAACACCCGAAAAACCATATACTGTCTTAGGAACGGTAAAAGCCTTACGACCAATCATGACAAAAAAAGGTAAGGCAATGGCATTTGCAAAACTTGAAGATACCGATGGAACATTTGACATAACGTTTTTCCCAAAAATATGGGAGCTAATGAGAAGTAGAATAGCCGATGATGTAGTAATTGCTATGTCGGGCAAAGTCGATACATCAAGAGGAGAACCATCCTTTTTAGTCGATGAAATTTTAGATATTGCAAGCTTAAAGGAAAAGTCGTTCAAAGAAGTACATATCCATTTCGCACTAGGCGCAGCTCAACAAGGGCAAAGTCCAGAGCTTACAGAAATTCAAGATTACTTAGAATCCGTTGATGGCAATTGCTCTTTAGTTATGCATATCACAAACCTTGGAAAAAAATATACCATAAAGTCAAAACGCTTAGGAATGGTACCCTCATCAGATGATTTTATAGAAAAATTACTCGATAGTCCTATCGTTGAAAACGTTTGGCTTGAGTAACGTGCTACAGTAAGCTCAAGCATGATTATTAAGATTTCCTTTACTCGCACTTGTATTTACCGTAACTTTTTAGTATATTTTATATATGGATATTATATACTTTGCCCTTTCAACTTTAAGTTCAGTTGTTTCTGTGTACATGCTTATTTGCTTAGTACGAGTTTTTATTACGTGGGTTCCTTCCCTTGCGTATAGTACTATTGGTAAATTGCTTTCACAAATTGCAGACCCTTGGTTAAACATATTTAGAAAACTAAACCCACTGCGCCGACAAGGAGTTGATATTTCTCCTATATTTGCCTTTGCAGTTCTTATGCTTATTTCGAATATTTTAAATCAAATTGCTACAACACGATCATTTTCAATCGGAATAATTATCGGTATCACAATAAGCATGGCATGGTCTGTATTATCATCACTATTAACCTTTTTTAATATTTTAGTTCTAATACGCTTAATCGCAAACCTTCTTAATAAAAACCAAGGACAAATTTGGCAAAATATTGACCTTCTATTAGCTCCCGTAATTCAAAAAATAGTACCTCTATTTACAAAAAACAGATTTATTAAAATGAAATATTCCCTTATGTTATTGCTTGCAATAGGATTAGTAATTCAATATGGGTTAGGTTATGTAATATCGATGCTATCACTAATGTTGTACGGCGCATAATAAACGATATATGAAACTGCGAGACATTGAAATTCCTATCACAAATATCACAGGAGTTGGACAAAGTCTTGCAAAAAGCTTTTCTAATGTTAATGTCTTTACTATAGCAGACTTATTTTCCTATTACCCTCGTGATTGGGAAGATAGAACAAAAATTGTACCTCTTTCAAGTTTTAATTTACAGTCAAAAATGCATACCCTTGCAGAAGTTATTGCACATGAGTGGTTTGGATTTGGCAGAATGAAAACATTGAAAATTGTTATAAAAGACAAAACGTCGACAGCTTCCCTTATTTGTTTTAATAGACCTTTTTTTCAAAAAAGCTTGCCAGTTGGATCTATTATCAGTGTAACAGGATCGTTTAGTATGAGAAGGGGGGAGCTGCAATGTTCGAGTTTCGACGCACAGCTCATATCTAAGCATGGAAGCCTCGACAACTTTGAGGGCAAGGCTTTACCTGATAGCGCTGTTATTTCAATATATCCACTAACACAAGGGTTAGGGCAACGTCAGGTGCGAAAAACAATGCTGCAAGCGCTTAAGGAATACTCCCTTGGAATTGAAGATGAACTCCCTCATAACCTTATTGAAAAATACCATCTCCTGCACAAACAAGAAGCAGTACAGGCAATTCACAATCCGTCAACGCTGCAAGAAGCGATAGATGCTAAGCGCTCTCTTATCTTTGAAGAACTCTACCATTTTCAAAAGAAAATAATTCATAGAGTTTCAGAAAGAAAAAAAAATATAATGTGCGGGCCATTTTTTGAAAGAGAAAAAAATGAAACTGCTCTAGAATGTTTAAAGCGAACAGCCTCACCAAGCCAAAAGCAACTTCTAGAAAGACTCCCCTTTAATTTAACAGAAGACCAAATCACTGTTATAATACAATTAAACTCTGAAATCGATGCAGGCTTTATAACTCCAAACCAGAATGACTTGAAGCCATTTCAAATGTCTCGGCTATTGCAAGGAGATGTAGGCTCTGGGAAAACACTTGTTGCTTTTTTTATCTGCTTACGTGTAGTAGATTGGGGAGGGCAATGTGCAATACTAGCTCCTACAGAGATATTGGCTAAACAACATGCAGAAAATGCTGCCAAAATGCTTGAGCCAATTATAAAATCTAACTCAAAAGGTGTAAGCGTAGCTTTTTTAACAGGGAACATACAAGCTAAAGGACGTACTGTTTTGCTTAAAGAGCTTAAGGAAAACAACATAGATATTATAATTGGTACGCACGCACTTTTTTCAAAGAGCGTCGTTTACAATAACTTAAAATTAGTAATAGTTGATGAGCAGCATCGATTTGGGGTCATTCAGCGAAATGCAATCATTGACAAGGGGCGAACCTCCCTTTCATCTGCAAAGCAAGAAGTATTCTCTAGTCCTGCTGTTTTAATGATGAGTGCAACACCAATTCCACAAACACTTGCACTTACAGTATATGGCGATTTAGATGTATCAACAATATCAACAATGCCATTAGGAAGAAAACCAATTATTACACATCTTACAAGACAAGGAAATGAAGCTCGCGCTTATGAAGCGGTTCGCCTCGAACTAAAAAAAGGTCACCAAGCATACTTTGTATATCCGAGAATTGAAGATCAAGAAATTTTTACATCTGAAGAAGGAGCTGATAAACTACCTGAAGATCTACAGTTTGAACCAGTCGAAAAAACTGCATTAAAGTCAGCTGAATACATGTACCAATTTTTATCTGAGCAAGTATACCCTGAGTATGTTTGTGCTCTTATTCATTCAAAAATTGATGACAAAACTCAAAGCCAGATTTTACGAGACTTCAGGAATAATAAAATACAAATTCTTGTAGCCACAAGTGTAGTTGAAGTTGGTGTAGACGTTCCAAATGCAACTTCAATGGTTATAGAACATGCAGAGCGCTTTGGGCTTGCAGCCCTTCACCAATTACGCGGCCGAGTTGGTCGTGGAAGTGAACAGTCAGCTTGCTTTTTATTGTATTCTCAAAAGCTCTCTGAGCTTGGCAAGGCACGTTTAAAAGTTATGCATGAAAGCACCGATGGGTTTTATATTGCAGAAGAAGATCTACGGTTGCGTGGCCCTGGCGAAGTGAGTGGAATTCAACAGTCAGGATATTTAACCCTTGGCTTAGCAGATCCTGCGCGTGATATTGAAATCTTGCAAGAGGTACGAAAAGAGCTTCTTACTGAGTTTTCTTTAAGTACCTCTAATGATACATAATAAAACTAAAAGAAGCTCTTGAATCCTCAAATCCTATCTATTTTGACTTCCATAAAAGTCAAGTATTAACTCAACTTCACCTCGAGGAAGATTTAAGCTTTGTGCAATCTGCTCACTCTTCCACCCTTGGTGGGCTAACTTAATAACATTTTCTCTAACAGCAATTGGAGGTGCCCCTGGATCATTTTTCTTTCCGCCCTCTTTTACGGCTTTATAAAGATTAACTTGATCTTTTGCCTCTTTGATCATATCTATCAAGCGCGATTCAACTTTTACAATCCCATCCCGAGCCTTCTCTACAACCGCTACTTGCTTAGTAGTGTTTGCAAGCACAGAATCAAGATCTTGCAATTTATCCATAACATCTGCGATTGAACGAGAGTGCTCTAACAGGCTCGAAATATCAGACTTCAGATTACCCACAGTTTCTGGTATTTCCATAGTGTCCTGAGCACAGGCGGCTAGACGATCTTCTATTTCTCGCAAGTTTTCAAAAGTTTTATCAATATCGGTCATTGTTTGATCTAATACCGGTGACTTCTTTTCTAGCCTGTCATAGCGAGAAGAAATTTCCCCAAGAGTTTCTTGGAAACGGCGAACTTCAACCTGTAAAATTTGAAGCTCATCGTTTGTACTTTTTAGCTCAGTAATTTTTTGATCCATTGAACCTGATAAGGTAATTAGTTTTGAAAAATCTGTTTCTAAAGAATCTATTCGATTTTTTTCAGCTGATAAACGTTGCATTCTATTTATTGTTTCATCGTCTAACTTTCTAATTTTTGAAAACTGCGACTCAATACTGTCAGTAACCTGTTTAAAGTTTTCAAATCGTGTAAGCTGTGTTCGTAAATCTGACATTTGATTCTCAAGTTCATTTTTCATCTCGTCAGTTTTTTCAAAAAGTTGGGTTTGTGCAACAAATTGTTTGAGCTTTTTATCTACGTCGTCCATGCTCATCTTTAAGAGATTTGCTTCTGTTTGAATTTTAAGAACCATTTTTTCTTGCATGTCTTCGCTTTCTTGTCTTACTTCTTGTACCATTGTCTTTAAAGCTCTAACACGTTGCTCAGCATCAGTATTTTCTCCTCGAATACGCTTTTGAGTGTCTTCAAGCATGGCCTCATACGCCTTTCTAAAACCATCAAGCATTTCTTCACTTCGAGCTTCATACATACTTAGAGAACTTTGGGTTTGTTCCTTTAGGTCAGTTATTTCAATACTAATAGAATCTCTTTCTTCTTTTGCTTTATTTATATAATTTGCAACATCACCTGAGAAGACTTGTTCAACTTGAGAAATTTGTTCCCCTGCATTTTGTTGTAGGATTTCAAATTTTTCAGTATACATATCTTTGTTTTCCTGAAACTGTGTATCGAGTCTTTCTCTCCAAGAGGTAAGCTCTGCTAAGAGTCCCTCAAGAGAACCACTCGTTTCCTCTTGTGCTGTTGAAACAGTTTGCTCAAGCTGACTTAGCTGACCTGCAAGTTCTCGCTCAAAGCGTTTTAATCTATCTGAAGTTAAATCTCCATAATTATTAAGCTCTGATTTGAAGTATTCTTCTGAATCTGCTTTTGCACCTTCGAATTCATTTCTTTGCTCTTCTAAAAAGGCATGAAGGTTTGCTTCAATCTGTTGTAGTCTATCAACGTATTCGCCTTCAGTAGACTTCATGCTTTCTTCTAGACGATTTATTTGTTCTCGGTAGCGGTCTTGTGTAGCTGCAATGTGTTCTTTCATATCCTCTGCAAACTTTGATTCAGTTACAAGCCTGCTTTTTTCTACATTTGCTTTTAAGTCTGCTAATTGCCCATCAAAATCTTGATGCCAATCAATCATAGATTCAGACATTGCTTCACTTCTTTTACCTAAATCAGAAAAAAAGTCATCCTCAAACAACTGTAGTTTTTCTGAAACATTTTCATAAGCGCGCTCTTTGAGATTATTAAGTTCGGTGTTAATATTATCCAAGCCTTCTTTAAGTGCTGCAAAAGACTCATTTGACTGTGCCTCAAAATCATGTTGAGCAGTATTTGCCTCTTCTCTAAACTTATCAAAGTCGGTGTTTATGCGTTGTTCTGCAATTTCAATTAGGCGTCTAAAATTTACATCTAAGTTATCAATATCTTTCCCAACACTGTTAATGCGCTCTAACCGATAGTCAGCATCTTTTCGGGCATCTTTTATTTCAGCATCTAATGCTAAGAAAAATTCTGTTGTTTTTTCATTATTAATTCTCAATACTTCATCACGCAAAGAATTCATCATTGAATCTATTTCATCAAGTCGAGAATCAAAACTTCCCTGCAATACGTTACACCGCTCATCCATGCTTTCTGAAAGGCTATCAGTTTGTTTTTGCATGGTAAGGCGCAAAGCTGCTACAATCTTTTCAAACTCAGTCTCATAGCTTTCAATTTTTTCATCCAACATGTTTGCTAGCTCGCTAGCATTGGACTCAAGGTGATATTGCAAGCGGTCTACCAACTCTTTTGTTTCAGTTTGCTTTGAAAGCACCGTTTCATCCATATTTTTAATCATTTCTTGGGCTCGAGTAAAATTGCTTTCAAACGATGATAATTCTTCTTTTTGCCGTGCGATTTCTGCAATTGTCTTTTCATCAAGCGTTGACAGTTCAGAGTCAAATGAATTCTTTGTTTGCGTAAGCTCTTCAAGTATGTTCTCGTTATAGCTCTGTAAAGTTGTGCTCATTTTTTCTTGCTGATCCTTTACAGCATCAGCAAATATCGACAGTTCAGAGTCAAAAGAATTCTTTATTTGCGTAAGTTCTTCAAGCGTGTTCTCGTTGTAGTCCTGTAAGGTTGTGCTCATTTTCTCTTGCTGATCCTTCACAGCATCAACAAGCTTAGTATTTAGAATTTTTTCTAGCTCGGAAACCTCTCTGTCAATAAAATCTTGGAGGTCTTTTGAATTTCTTGAAAGAACATCTTCAAACTCTTCAGTTCTTTGCATAGTTTGAGCTCGTAGTGTTTCAAATGCTTCATCTTCAAAGCTGCTTACCTTCTCTGTTGCAGCGACAAGTGACTGGTCATACACTTGTTTTATTTCATCAAGTAGTTGCTCGTTTTTATCAACTGCAGCATCAGCAAGCGTTTGTAAGTCAGCGGTTCGTTGTTCTACCCATGCAGAAAAGTCTGATCCAAGCACATTCATTTTTTCTTCATTGAGTTTTTCTAAATTTGTTATAATACTAGGAATATCTTTTTCTATATTCTGGAGTTGTTTTTCGTGTACATCGAGTTGATTGGAGACCTTGTGCACAAGATTTGAATGGCTTCTAATTTTTTCTAAATTTTCTTCAACTCGTTCAGTCATTTCATATAGATCGTTAATTGAGCTGTTATAAATTTCAAGCCTTTTTTCTATGTCGTCCACAATTGAAAGCTTCTCTGTAAGCAAAACGCTTCGCCTTTCAAATTCTTCGATAGTTTCTTGAAAACGTTCTACCGCGGCAACAGCTTGACTTTGCTTTACATCTAATTCAATACCAGTATTTTTTATTAGAGATGTTTGATTCTTAAAGTACTCACCAAAATCCGCAAGTATTTTGTCAGAAAACTTTTTTATTTTTTCGAAAGATCGATTTTGTTTATCAATTTCACGAAAAACCAAAACAATCCCAATGCACACAACAATTACAATTATGTCACCAATCATCGTATTCCCACCCAATGAATATAGTTTAACAGTACAGGATTAACTCCACTTTACAAATGAAGACCTATACACCCCTATTGTAGCACAATTTTACATAATTGGCGATAGGTTTTGAAAGAAATATCAGCTTTTCTAAGCTTTTTATTTAAAATTTTTCGCCAAAATGGCATTATATAGGCAGTTTTCATACCCGCATCACGCCCACCTTCTATATCACTTCTTACACTATTCCCTACATATAGTACTTCATGGGGCTCTACTCCCAAATTTTGCGCGAGTACTCCAAAAGGGTATACAGAAGGTTTTAGCGCTCCACACTCCTCAGACCCTAGAATTACATCAAAGTACTTTTTAAATCCCCAGATGTCGCCTTTTTGCTCTGGTGGAAAATCAGACATTACTGCAAGTTTTAAGCCTGCATTTTTAAAAGCAATCAATGTTTCTTCAATGTTATTAAAGGGGCGAACTCTTTTAAAATAGGGTTTCAAGCCTTCATATACGATTGAGTTAATTTTATTGTGAGCTTCTTCAACAGATATTTCCATATGATCTGCAAGCAACCTTGCTTGATATTCAAAAAAATCTGGTAACACTGCTGTTCTGTGAAGAGTATATCGAACCTTATTATATGCAAAAAAGAATTTTGCATTCTTTAAAAAATATCCAATTAAGCGCACAAACAACCTGTGGTCTGGATAGAGTGTTCCGTCTATATCAAATGCAACTGCTTTTATATCTTTCATACATTCCTATTGAAGTGGTTTTCCAATATAAGGCATAGATGTAACTCTATGTTATTTATAAAGCACTATACCTAACAAACCCTTCTTATTCCACTATAATACTATAAAAGAATGATGCTTGTCCACTACTTGAACCCTCTTCAAAGCGCCTCTGAGCAATTTGCTGCCGCAGCTCAGATTGTACACCTCGAGGCAAAATAGCAGAGGGTGTGAATGTTATAGACGAAGGAGAACCGCTTAATCAAAATATAGCACATTTTGATTAAGGCAAAGTTATGAGACTCTTTCCATTCTACATTACGAAGGTATTTTTCTCACAACGCTTACCGTGCAACATCAAGAGATGAATCATCCTCATCTACCTCTGGGATTTCAGGAAAGAAATTCAGTGAAGCTTTCATTCGCACTAGATACACAAAAGAGTCAGGGTAGCGTTCAATAAATTGATCTATGGTAAACTCTGCCCCATTTTCAAAAACAGAAACAGTAAACTTTCCTTGTGAATCAAACCATGCAAAAAAGGCAGCCGCATTGTTGTAGTAATATTGCTCAGCTGTTTTACCTAAGTCACTTGAGCCTTCAACCTCTCTAATTGCTCCAAGATAAAATAAATCACCTTCAGTAGCAGCTAAAACATACAATACAGCTTTTAGAAATGCTGCTTCGTAGCCTACATCAGTAACAAAATTTACCCTTTCGTTGATTCCATTTTCATTCGTAAAAACAGCAAATGGTTCTATCTTTACATCTGCATGAGATGTATCATAGGTATATGGAAGTGATGTATCAGCGGACAGCGCCGCGGCAGCAAGATTTCGCACAAAATCATAGCTTTTGTGAGTGTACTGTCGTTCAGGTATTACAAAGTTAGGCTCAATTGTTGGTTTATAAAGAGGTTCCTCATATAAAATACCTCCAGTAAGGGGCTTTACTAAACCATCGACTAACCATTTTAAAAAGTCATACTCACTATTACCAGAAACAAACATTTTTACTCTTTGCGCATCAGGTAATAATGATCGAATTTCTCTTACCATCTGAATTGAATCGGCATATACATTATCATACACATTAGTATATTGCCACGGCAAAATATTTTGTGTAAGCTTTTGTACATCTCGAAGCGAAGCTGTATAAAAATAATCCAATGAAACAGGCACAGGAACTCTGTATGCAACTAAAGCATCAAAAATGGAAAAGCTGGCAAAAGACTTACCATCACCAGGAAAAAATTCAACAAAAATATCTTTATCGTTCATAAAATAATATCGAATACGTACACTTTCACCAGTCGTAATGTCTCTATATAAAACCCAGCTCCCCAAACCATCCTTAGGCCATGTCTCAATTGAAAGTGCAGAGGGGTTAACTTCTGTATTTTCTTGTACCGTAGACCTATCTAATGAAGAAAGGTCTCGTATTTCTAGTGTTTGAACCACAAGAGGTGCTACAATAATTTCCATCAAATTATCTTTCTCTTCTGCGCGAATTAAAAAGTATTCTCCCAATTCATTTTGGAAAACTTCTGAGCTTTGATCTCTTAAAAGCGGGATGTCTTGTGTAAACCATGTTTCTATTAGCCCACTGCGAACCAGAGAGGACTCAGGATAGAGAACACTGCTTGCCTGAGCATGCAAGCGAAAAGCTAGTGCAAAAAATAATACTAAAAAACCATACAATTTTAACTTAGTGCTTTGTTTCATGTTTTTCATCAGGATGCCTTCCTACCGGCGCATTTGCCAATAAAAGTTTTAGCCGATTCAACTGATTTACCTCACTTGAACCTGGGTCATAATCTATTGCTGCAATATTTGATTCTGGATAGCGCTCTCGAAGTTCTTTTATCATTCCCTTACCTGTTACGTGATTTGGTAAACAGGCAAAAGGTTGTACACAGGCAATACTTGGAACTCCTTCTTCAATAAGTTCAACCATTTCAGCAGTTAAAAACCAACCTTCGCCAGTAATATTACCTAGTTGAACAATATCATCTACACCTTCCATAAGGTTGTAAATTGAGCGAGGGGCTTCAAATCGCTTACTTTTATCAAGTTGCTTTTTGATTGTTCTCCTAAATCTTTCAAGTACCCACACAAATAAGCGAGCGTTTCTCTCAGTTTTTTTCGGAAAGGCGAGTTCCCTATGTCTAAAAATACCCGTTGCAAAGGTATAAAAGAAAAAGTCTGCTAAATCAGGAACAACGCACTCTGCTCCCTCTCTTTCAATGGTACTAAAAATATCATTATTTGCTGTTGGATGAAATTTTACGAGAATCTCTCCTACTACTCCTACCCGTGGTTTTTTAATATCCAAAAGGGGAAGGTTATCAAAATCTTTTACTATTCCCTTTATGAGTCTATCATATTTCACCGGCGACAAAGATTTTAATACCTTTTGAGCCCTTCCATTCCATTTTGCATACATTTCGTTTGCAATTCCAGGGTGTGCTTCATATGGACGTGTTCTATATAACACGCGCATTAAAAGGTCTCCAAGCATAACAGAGCGCATCGCTCGTATAAGTAGAGGCGGTGTAATTTTAAATCCAGGATTTGTTTCCAAGGCGTTTGCACTCAACGAAATAACAGGGATATGATGCCAGCCTGCATCGGCTAATGCTCTTCTGATAAAGGCAATGTAGTTTGTAGCACGACAGCCACCACCTGTCTGAGTAATAAGTAAGCTTACATGATTTAAATCATACTCACCCGACTCAAGAGCTGCAATCATTTGTCCTGCAACCAATATAGATGGATAACAGGCATCATTATTAACATATTTTAAGCCCGTTTCAACAGCCAATGCATCAACCTCTGGTAGAATAACAAAATTAAAACCTGAGTATTCAAAAGCCTTTTGTACTAACCTAAAATGAATAGGGGACATTTGAGGTGCTAAAATTGTATGCGTTTTTTTCATTTCTTTAGTAAATATTTGTCTCTGATAAGCAGCAGAGCGTACTTGAGCAGTAAATCCGTGGCGATGTCGCTCTTTTACCGCTGCAATGAGGCTTCGAATACGAATACGTACCGCCCCAAGATTTGAACCTTCATCAATTTTTATGAGCGTATACATTTTGCCGCGAGCCTTTAATATCTCTTCAACCTGGTCTGCTGTTACTGCATCAAGCCCACAGCCAAAACTGGTAATTTGAACGAGTTCAAGGTTTGGCATTCCTGAAACAAAGTTACCTGCTCGATATAATCTATTATGATATGTCCATTGGTCCATTACTCGAAGAGGCAATTCCAAAGAACCTAAGTGTGCTACACTATCCTCTGTTAGAACTGCAAGGCCAAGCCCCGTAATAAGCTCTGGCATTCCATGATTGATTTCAGGGTCCAAGTGATAGGGTCTACCTGCAAGAACAATACCAGAGGCCCCACGTCTAATTAGCTCTTCAATTGCTTCTTCACCCTGCTGTTGAACTTCTTTTCTAAAGTTGTCTTGCTCTTTCCAACCAGCCGATACTGCTTTTTTAACTTCCGCTAAAGTAATATCAGGAAATTCTTTTATAAGTTCTTCATAAAGCCTTTCACCTAACCGTACTTTATCATAGATAGGCAAAAAGGGATTCATAAAAGTAATCGCCTCGTTTTTTCTAAGGTCATCAACATTGTTTCTGAGTACTTCAGGGTAACTAGTAACTATAGGACAGTTATAATGATTTCCTGATGATTGGTCTTCTTGGTGCTCATATGGTGCACAAGGATAAAATATAAACTTTACCCCTTTTTCAATTAACGCAGTAATGTGCCCATGCGCTATTTTTGCAGGATAACAAACTGATTCTGAAGGAATTGTCTCTAACCCTTTTTCATACACATCACGACTTGAACGTGGAGATATTTGTACCCTAAAGCCAAGTCGAGTAAAAATAGTATGCCAAAGTGGATAGTTTTCATATGTGTTTAAAACCCTTAAGATACCCACATCACCCCTAGTTGCCTCGTGAGGTAAGAGTGATCGATAGGAAAACAACCTCTTATACTTCCATTCATAAAGATTTGGAAGTGCCCCTTCTTTTACAGTATCACTTCCACCTGTATTTTGCGCATTTGACGCATCAACAATTTCTCCGATAGGATTTTTTGCATCAGAGGTTTCGAGCATTGCTCCTTTTTCACATCTATTTCCAGTTATAAATGTTCTAACATGTTTTCCCGTATTAAAAGTATTAATAGTCATAAGGCAATTATTTGAACATTTTTTACATCGCTGTAAGGTTAAATCTACATGAAAGGCTTCGAGCTGTTCTAAATCTGCTATACCTGATTTAAACTCACCACATTCAATTTTTCTTTTAATTTCTGCTTTTTCCTCATCGGTTGCTCCCGGTGGTGTTTCAGTTACATCAATCCATTGGTCAAGTGCAATAAGGGCAGCCCCAAAGGCACCCATAAGCCCTGCTACATCGGGTCTAAATACTTTAATATCTGCAACTTGCTCAAAAGCACGCAATACGGCATCGTTATTAAAGGTACCACCTTGCACAACAACCTTAGTACCAATATCACTAGTTTTTCGAAGTTTTATAACTTTAAAAAGCGCGTTTTTAATAACAGAATATGAAAGCCCAGCAGAAATATCAGGAACTGTTGCGCCCTCTTTTTGTGCTTGCTTAACACGACTATTCATAAATACTGTACAGCGACTTCCTAAGTCTACTGGGTTTTTAGCCAATAAAGCTTTTTTACTAAACTCTCTAACATCCATGCCTAAAGAACGAGCAAAGTTATCTAAAAAACTTCCGCAACCTGCAGAACAGGCTTCGTTTAATTGGATTGATTCAATTGCCCCATCTTTTATCATAAGGCTTTTCATGTCTTGCCCGCCGATATCAAGCAAAAACTCAACACCAGGAACAAAGAAATCTGCCGCTCTATAGTGAGAGATCGTTTCAACTTCTCCTGAATCTACTCCGAGGGCTGCTTGGAATAAGGCTTCTCCGTACCCAGTTGAAACAGCTCGCGCGATATAAGCATCTTTTGGAAGTATTTTATATAAATCTTTTAAAACTTTTACCGCAAGATCTACAGGGTTACCAGCGTTAACATCATAAAAACGCCATAAAATTTCACCCTTTTTATTTATGAGAATTGCTTTTGTGGTTGTAGAACCTGAATCAAGGCCTAAATATACGGGACCTTTTGCATCTTTAAGCTCTGCAGTAGCAGCCTTTTCTTTTCCATGCCGTTTATGAAACTCGTCGAGCTCTTTTTGGTTATTAAACAGTGGGTCAAGACGTTGTATTTCCTTCATATCAGCATCTTCGAGACTTTTTAATGAGTCTCGTAATTCTTCAACAGAAGGAAAGTGTATATCATCGGCAGGTTGGACACAAGCAAAGCTAGTCTCAGCAGAAAGAGCAGAGCCTGTTGCAACAAAGAATTGTGAATTCTCTGGCACTATAATTGCATCACCTACAAGGTTTAAAGTTTCAATAAATCTATGTCTAAGCTGATCTAAAAAATGCAAGGGACCACCCAAGAAGGCAACATTTCCTCGTATTGGTTTACCACAGGCAAGACCTGAAATAGTTTGGCTTACAACGGCTTGAAATATACTTGCAGCGATATCTTCTCTTCTGGCACCCTCATTGATAAGTGGTTGTACATCTGTTTTGGCAAATACACCACAGCGTGCTGCAATGGGATAAATGGTATTTGCTCCCCTTGCAAGTTCGTTTAAACCAGTTGCATCAGTTTCTAAAAGCGCCGCCATTTGATCTATAAAAGCACCAGTTCCACCTGCACAGGTTCCATTCATTCGTTGTTCCATCCCACCGTCAAAGTAGATGATTTTTGCATCTTCTCCGCCAAGTTCAATTACAACATTAGTTTGTGGAATTATTTTTCTAACTGCTGTGGTAGATGCCACCACCTCTTGCACAAACGGAATAGAAAGCCAATGAGAAACGGCAAGTCCACCAGAACCTGTAACTTTTACGCTCAGTGTTTGATTTTTCCCATTTTTGCTGTGTTTTTCCACAGCGTCTAAGGCTGCTGCTGTAACTACCATAATGGTACTTCTAATATCTGCTCGGTGCCTTTCATAACGACTGAAAAGGATTTTATCGTTCTCTTCAAGCACAACTACTTTTACGGTAGTAGACCCAACATCAATACCCATCCTTAGCGGTGATACTAGCGGTTTTAACACTAATATATCTTTTTTTATATCAAAAGGTTTGATATCTTCATTTTCTTTCATAAATTCCTTACATCATGTACTACAGCTTTCCTTTTCAAAACTGCACCAATCGCATTTTAAATTTAAATAGAGCCTCTTATTTTCATGTACTTAGTACACTAATTTTGATACTGGCTCAATTGCATACCCTGCTTCATAAATGGCATTAATAAGAATATCCATTTTTTCATATAGATAATCAGCTCTTCTACCATCACTTACACCTACTGCAATAGGAATAATTGCTCCATCATAAAGATTTGAAATTACATTTTCAATAATATCTGTTGATGAAATATATATATTACCTTTTGTTGCAGCTTCTTCCAATGTAACAGTGTCATGGACATGTAATACATTTTCGAGTAAGGAATACCCAGCATTATTTCCTGCTTCTTCAATTAATTCTGAAGTTCGGTAAAATGGTGTGTGCCAAAACAACTCCATGTCTTCGCCAGTTAAAGCAAAAAATTCGTCTTCATTGTTAGCTAAACCCCTTCGGATAAAGCTTTCATCAATAATAAATTCATCAGATTGCAAGTCAGCTGAAGTATAAAACATCGGTGCAACTTCATGCCCATTCTCTACAATTGCCAAAACCGATTCTGGAAAACGTTTGAGAAATTCGCCATTTATAAAAAAGCTTCCAACAAGATCGTAGTCGGTGAGGGTTTCTAGTATCTGAACGAGCCCATCCCTATTATCCAATGCATCAATTGCAAACGAAACGGTTGGCCTTTGTGTACTTGCAGAAAGGACGCTTGAAAAAAGTGGCTTATTTTGGCTTTCGCCTTGGAGAGCTCTTACAAAAAGAACATTTTCAAAGCGCCCACCTCGGCTTTGAGAACTAACTACACGCCAATAAGCATTCATCGGCGAAAGCTCCCTATTTATTGTTAGGTCAGTTCCTACCCAAGTATTTTTTGCTTCAGAATATTCAAAAGTTCCTGCATTATTTGATGCGAGAACTTTTGTTCCACTTTCATCCCATGCAAACCTACTAATTGATGATAAAAAAAGAATTTTTGATGTTTTTGATAAAAAATTCCATTCACGAACTGTTTGATTTCCACCCACAAAGATTGATGAATTATTCTTCCATTCAAAGGAAATAACATCTTCTTCTACAAAAACATATTTTTGAGTCCAAGTTGCTAAATCGTATATGTATAAATATTTGTCAATCACTGCATTTTCCCTAGTTCTAGAATCTGATTTAATTGCAGTAAAAGCCACTACCGAACCATCTGGCGAAACAAGTGGGTTTTGAGCCTCTGAAGGTACGGTTAGTTGTTCAAAGAAAACTGATGATTGATTATTATTAAGCCTGTAAGCATAGCTTTCATTTAGAGCCCCAGAATACTCTAGCCAAAGAATAGGAGTTTGCAACAATGTGCCCGTTCTAATTGCAGCATCTGCGTTTTGCACATTTGGCACCCACAGAACATTAATATCTAAGTTGCTATCCGAAATTGGCACAAATGCTTGCGAATACAATGATTTAGAAAACGTGCTTACATCTTTTTTTGCCAATGCAGCATAGGGCTCTTCAATTTGGAAATAGAATAGTGAATGTTCATTTTGCATAATAATCAATTGTGTTCCACTTTCATCAACCCAAAATTGATCTTTCGTACCATCAAAATCCCATGGAAGCCTGCCAACAATTTCACCATTTCCTAAAATATCAGAATATAAAGCTCTCGTGTACAACTCATTTATTGAAATAGAAAAAACAATGTCATCTTGGATATAGATTAATTGCTTGTCAGAAGCCCAAGAAATGTTGTTTATTGACCCTTCTCCAATTTTTCTATAGTGTTCTTCTACTCGTGAAACTTCTAACACATTTTCCACATCTAAAAAGAATAGCTCACCATTTTTCTCATACACAACTACTGAAGAATCTCCAGACCAAAGTACAGGTATATCGTCAAAACTAAAATCAGCTTCGCTGTTAAGAATAAATTCATTACCATTTTTTGTGTTTGTTAGCATAAGATAAGCTGTAGCTGCAGAACGCTTTTTGTAATAACACATCCAGTCCCCGTCAGGGCTTACAGCCGTTTCAATAATGTTATCACGTGCACGGGCATCATTTGAAAGAGACGGCAAAAAGATACTATTTTGAGAAAGCTCTGTAAGTGAATTATCTATTGTAGAGTACATAAAAGTTCCATCAGCGTTTCTTACTTGTAAAAATCGACCACCTTGAAGAGAATCAAGTTTTTGAGGAAAACAGTTTAACAACGAAATTTCACCCGTACTTGCTTGTAGGGCATAAGGGTCATCTGAGATGGTCGTTATGTATAAGTTTTTCCAAGAATCGTGCCCCCTAGATGTTTCTGCTGTAAACAAAAGTCCATCGTAGCCATTTAAATCTACTTCAGGAAATGCTATAGAGCTTTGAGAAAACCCTAAAATGCTTGTACAAAAAATTACACTTACCATAATAAGCAGTGCACGTAGTTTTATTAACAACATAACCTCTTCTCCATATAAACATGATATGCAAAAATATAATTTTCTACATATTATAAGGATACCACAAAAATAAGCAAGTTTCAAGTGACTAGCACGTCCCATGTGTTATTGTCACACAATGCTATCTTTCGCACCCCTAAACTACATCGTATTCATGCATACAGGCAAATTAAATTTCTGAAACTGTTTGACAATGAGTGGTACAAAATGTATAATAACCCATTCTATAATAAATATAATTAGGAGAAAAAAATGAAAAAAAATCTTATGTTGTGTTTTATTGTATTGCTAGTTGGAAGCACTATTTTTGCACAAGAACAAGAACCTGGCTTTTCTAACACAGTGTATACAGGCGTAGGTTCAGGAAGCATGCTTGATTCAAGCACTCCAACTCAAGGTGGTTCCGATGAGGTTGCATTTGATGGATTCGTAAACTATTTTACTGCAAACATCCAAGCGAGTGGGCTAACTATAGCCGGTGATATTGCATGGGCTCTATTTGAACAAGGGTCACTTAATGCCAGTATCAAAGAATGGAATTTTAATGCAACTATGAGTCCTTTTGCAAACTTTGATGTTGGTGTAGGAACTAATCTTAACTGGGAAGTAGGTCCTGAACCGTTTTCCGGCCCAAATTATGCAGCCTATGAAGTACCCGAGTACGCAGGACTTAACATTTTTGCAAACAGCGTAGGTACTATTTCAAATCAATTTGCATACGATGCTGTTGCAGTTCGATATGAATTTGAAGATTTACTCATTATTGGCGCAGGTCTAAATGGTGGTTTAACAAATACACTAGGAGCTGGTCTTGGTATACAAGCAGATATACTTGACCTTTTTACAATAGGTTTTGCATATAACGGAAGCTTTGGAGAAACAGGAAATATTTTTTATCTAGGTTCATCTATCTATGTAGTAGACGGATTTGATATTGATGTTTGGACAAATTTTGAACCAGAGCACAACACCTCTGTTGGTGGTAGAGCTATATTTTATACAAATGGATTCCGTTTAGCTCCTGAATTTACTGCAACCTTCTGGAGTAATGAAAACACAGGCACCTCTATGTTTGCAGCAATTGTTGCTGAATTTAGCATAACTGATACAATGTTAGTAGGCGCAAATGTAAGTTGGGGACTTGGTTCAGATCCAAACACAGATAATAGTGCTATCGATTCTGGAGCTAGAATAAATGTTTCACCACACTTTGTGTGGAATATAACTGAAGCGCAACGCTTAGCAGTAGGAATCAACCTTATTCCTGTTTGGTGGCAAGATGAAACAAGTGAATTCTACTGGAGCATTCCAATTTCTTGGAAAGTTTCATTCTAAATTGACACTAACATAAAAAAAAGCTGTTTAGACCATGTTTGGAATAAACAGCTTTTTTGTAACCTATTCTTCGGCCCGCAAGCCTTCTACTAAAAATTCATCTGGCAATTTACAAGGTCTACCAGTGCTTGCCGAAACGCATGCCCAAGAAACTGTAGCTAAAGCACATACTGTCCCATCTTTTTTATATACTTTTTGCGAAAACTCACCAGATATTTTTTTTAATTTCGTTGGCGTAACATCAATGCACAGAATATCATCTAAAACGGCCGATGCCTTATACTTAATATCAATTTCTGTAACATACAAGTAATAACCAGCTGTAACTATTCCTTTGTAATCAAACCCTATGTGATGCATAAATTGTATTCTTGCATGTTCAAGGTAATTTAAATACACTGCATTATTTACATGGTTATACGAATCGCATTCATATGAGCGTACTTGAAATTCTATTGTATGTGTCATACATCTCCCCTTTATTTTAAAACTGAATCAACTAAGGTTTTAAAGTCCTTGTTTACATTCGTATTTTTAACTTCAAGATCTTTTGGTATCATAAATATTCCTGACTCTTCTACAATAGAATCAACCTCTACATTTTCTAAGTCACTTAAAGGAGCTTGCGCTTGAAAAAATCTATGTACTAAACTAAACGCTGATGTATCAAGCTTTTCTGCAGTGTACACTTGCTCTTCGGATCCGTCCTCAAGCGAATCTGCCGAATCAATTTCGACCTTTTGAGTATCAACTTCACCGTCCTCGCTTGCATCTTCTTCATCAAGGTGTGAAAAATCGATACTTGAAATATTAAAATCAAAACTATCAAAATAATTTTCAATATTTTCACTGTTTTGTGTGCGAATAACTTTTTCGCCAAGAACTAAATCTTCTTTGAATAAGTCATTAACGGTTTCTTGCAACTCTAAGTTAGCTTCTTCACTATCTGCTGAAGAAACCACATCTGTTTCTTCTAAGCTCTCAACTTCGTCAAGTTCTTCTACTTCTTCTAAGCTTTCAACTTCATCAAG
>CAYJLT010000021.1:0-20887 GCA_964371295.1 uncultured Treponemataceae bacterium | reverse complement strand
TCAATACATGAGTTTTTTTTACAAAAGCTTGAACAACGCTCAATTACTGAGCCCACTAAGGTCCAAGAAAAAGTTATACCCCTTATTTTTACCTCTAAGCATTGTTTTTTCGAATCTGAAACTGGTACGGGGAAAACCCTTGCATATTTACTTCCTCTTTTACAAAAATGCTTCTTTGAGAAAACAATGGGCGATGTATCTTTGCTTGAAAAAAATAAGGTAAGCCTTTTTCCAAATCCAGAGTTAATTGTTATTTCGCCTACGTTAGAACTTGCCTCACAAATCAAAAATGAAATAAATACTTTTTCACCTTTTAAAGCTGTGCTATGTTTTGGAGGATCTCCACTAAAGAGACAAATTGAAAGTTTTAAAGATAAGCCGTATGCAGTCGTTGGCTCTAGTATACGCTTAGCAGAATTAATACATTTAAAAAAATTAAAAGTTAAAGCTGTAAAAGCAATAATTTTAGATGAGGTAGACAGGCTCTTATCCCCTGAGATGAGGGATGAAACTATTTCTTTAGTTCAAATGATGCCAGATGATGTACAAGTGATTGCATGTTCTGCAACACTTCCTGAATCAATGCAAAAAGTATTAAAGCGGTCGATTGAAAATAAGACTGTTAAAGATTTTGAAATTGCCTTACTTCCAAAGGGAGATGTCTTAAAGTCGCGAATTACCCACTGGGCTTTTCACGCCGAAAGCCGTGATAAAGCAAAGGTATTGCGTAGTTTTTTGGCTGCAGAAAAGCCTAAAAAGGCAATAATATTTTGCTCAAGAGTAGACGAAACAATATATTTAAATGAGCGATTAAAGCATCATAAAGTGAATTGTGAAATATTAACCGCAAAAACAGACAAAGTTAAGCGAAAGCAAGCATTAGACCACTTTCGCTCTGGAAAGCTACCCATCATCATCACGAGCGATTTAGCAGCGCGAGGTTTGGATATTCCAAATATTACCCACATTATTCAAATGGACCTACCATCAAACGCTGACTTTTTTGTTCACAGGGCAGGGCGCACTGCGAGAGCTGGGAAAGTGGGAGTTAATGCTATTATTGGTGATGAATATGAACTTCGAAACCTATCTAAATTGGAAAAAAAATTAGGAATTATTATATATCCAAGAGAACTCAGAGATGGAAGGGTAGTAGAGCCAATTATTGAAGCTTAGTAATGAGTATTATTGAGGCTATAATTATTAATTGTACTGTGTGTATATCATAATTATTAATTAACCTAGTCTTGACCTTAAATCCTATACACGGTAAAATAGATACAATACACTGGGTATTTTGTCCAATGAGAGGTGAAATGCTTTACTAGAGGTTTGTACGTGTTTCTAAAAGGTCTTGAAATTTTTGGTTTTAAATCGTTTGCTGATCGCACTAAAATTGAGTTTGCGGACGGGATAACTGCGCTTTTGGGGCCTAATGGATGTGGTAAAAGTAATGTAGTTGATGCGGTAAAATGGGTTTTAGGTGAACAAGCTGCAAAAACGATGCGCGCAGAAAAGATGGAAGACATCATCTTTAATGGTACAGAAACTCGGAAGCCCCTAAATATGGCAGAAGTAACCCTCATCTTAGCAAATGATAATGGACTTTTGCCACTCGATATGAGTGAAATCAGTATTAAACGGCGCCTTTATCGCTCGGGTGAAGGTGAATATTTTATTAATAACCAACAAGTAAAACTTCGCGAAGTTAGAGAACTTTTTTGGGATACTGGGGTTGGAAAGGTTGCTTACTCTGTTATGGAGCAGGGAAAAATTGACCAAATCCTTTCAAGTAAGCCTGAAGATAGAAGGTACCTTTTTGAAGAAGCTGCCGGAATTACTCGCTTTAAGGCAAAGAGAGCCGAAGCAGAACGAAAACTAGCTCGAACAGAAGAAAATATGAAGCAAGTAGAGGGAATATTAGGAGAGGTAAAAAGGTCCTATGATACCTTAAAAATACAAGCAGATAAAACGAGCGATTACCGAATATTAAAAGATGAGATTTTTGAACACGAGCTTGATATTCAACTTTTACGATTAAAGAACTTTATTCAAGACAAGCGCAATCGTGATGAAGATTTAAAAAAGCTCACTGCAAAACGTGATGGTGTTCAAAGTGAAATTGATTCAATCAATGAAGCATTGACAGCACACATAGATGAAGTAAGTGCAATGGAAACAAAGCTTGTCGAAATGCAACAGAAAATTTATGGGCTCGCAATTGAAGAAAGATCAAAAAGTGAACAGCTTCGACATTTTGAAGAAACTAGAAGCCTTGCAAAAGAAAAACTTAAGCAGCTTGAAATTAAAAAAACAGGTTTAGAAGAGCGAATAGACATTCTCACCGAAGATGCAGATGAGCAAGAAGGTGCATTACAAGAGCTTCACCGGAGATTAGCAGAAATTGCAAAAAACATTGCATCATTTGAAGAAAATATCACCATTTCAGGTGACCGAATAATTGATAATAATAAAAAAATAGCAACGCACGAAGATAGCATAAAAGAACTTGATGTAGAACTAGAGAACCTTCAAGTTACCCTAGTATCGATCACGGAAAATATTGTAACAGAGCTTGATGCTAAACTAAAAGATGCAGGTTTTTCTGCACAGGGTGCACAAAAAGCAAAAGAAGAGCTTTCTACATTGATATCACAATTAAAAGTGCTCTCATCCGGCAGAGCAAAAATATTCTCAGACTTTGCAAAAGTCGATACTCCTTCAAAAAATGATATCGTTAGGTTTACGCAATCAGCAGTGAGCTCCTTTACAGAAATTGAGAATCTAGCAAAGAGCATTGAAAGTGCTATGGGTGCATATGAAAATGCTAGCCCATCATTTATTAGTGACTTTTTATCTCCTGAAGGAATTATTACTAAAAAGAGAGCTATTGATAAGCTCATACAAGATAATCGCTCTACCGTATCAGAAAGGCGCGAAAAAATTAGTGAATTAAAAAGTCACAGCGCTGATTTAAATTTAAAAATGGAAGAATACAGGGCCACGCTTGAAAATCTTCGAATAAACCAAGCACAAATGAAAACGCAAATTCAATCAAGTGATGACCAAATTCGCATATTACGTCGCGAGCTTGCAAACCAAGAGGGAGCACTACGTGAGCTAGAAAATGAACTTTTTGCTGAAACAAAGCGGTTTGAAGAAATAGACAACCAAGTGCTTGAAGTTGAAGGTGAAATTGCAGTTATAAAAAGGCAAGGTATTGCACTTACCAAAGAATTAGAAGAGCTGGAAAAAACAATTACAAATAGAAACTCTGATGTAGCAGGTAAAAGAGATGCTTTAAAATCTCTTGTAGGTAATATGCAAGCCCACCAAGAAAAAATTGAAAAATATCACTTAGACCTTGCAACTACCGATACTGAAATTCGAAATTTAAAAGAAAATTTTAAAGAATCGCATTCTAGAGATCTCATGGAATTTGAAGAGAGAATGTTTACTATAACAGTTCCTGCAGCGCAGCTACGAGAAGAAACCTCAGCATTACGCCAAAAGATTAAAGACTTAGGAAATGTAAATCTCATGGCAGTGGAAGAATTTACTGAAGCTAAAGAGCGCTATGACTTTTTATCTAGCCAAATAGAAGACCTTAAAAAAGCACGCGATGACTTGCATAGAATTACAGAGGAAATTAGGGCTGAATCTACAGAGCTCTTTTTAGCAACGTATAATAAAATTAAAAAGAATTTTCATAATATGTTTCGGCGTCTTTTTGGTGGTGGTAGGGCAGAACTTAGACTTGTTGATCCACAAAACGTACTTCAATCTGGCGTTGATATATTTGCTCAACCACCTGGTAAAAAACTTGAAAATATTGCCTTGCTTTCTGGTGGCGAAAAAACTATGACAGCCGTCGCACTCTTGTTTGCTACCTATATGGTACGGCCTTCTCCTTTCTGTCTACTAGATGAAATTGATGCAGCCCTTGATGATGAGAACGTAAGTCGTTTTATAAACACCTTGAGAGAATTTGGTAGTTTAAGCCAATACATTGTTATTACCCATAACAAAAAGACTGTTGCAGGCGCAAATACGCTTCTCGGTGTAACGATGGAAGAATTTGGAGTAAGTAAAATTATTACTATTAGGCTTGAATCTGATGGTAAGGGTGGGGGAAGCTTAGTCCTTCCTGATATAACTCCTTTTGAAGAAGAAGATGTAGAACCAGAGCAAAATGTTTATATTCCACCACACCCTCCAAAACGCAACAAAAAAAAGAATGATGAAAAAGAAAATGCGGTAGATGAAAATAAGCCTGAAATTGCTGATGAGAAAACGGTAGAAGATAGAATGCCCGAAGATATTTCTGAAGAACTACAAGATGAAAATGTAGATATGCTAAATGGTGATATATTCCATGATGAGGAACATAATGATGATTGATAGGCAAAAAATAATTATTATAGCATGTGCTATTTTTGTATTTTTATGTATAACACTTATTATTATTTCTTTTGGGACAAAAAAACCTGAAGAGACTGTACAAGATAACTATACCCTTGACTTTCCTTTAATGTTACCAAATGAACCTGGTTATTCAGGAGAATACATGTACGTTAATACTCCCCGAGACAGATGGAGCGACGCTGAGGTTGATGAATGGTTTGTTACTCCTACAGGTGAAAATCTTGAGCGGATAAATGCTGCAAACGACCAATTAATTGTAAAAGTGCTAGAGGCAGCCCCATGAAAAATTTCTACCTTTTAGTAATTCTTAGTGTTTTTCTTTTATCCTGCGAAACAACTGAACCACAAGCTGAACCAATTGAAGAAAAAATTTTACCTAGTGAAGAGCCTGTTGTAGAAATCTCAGATATTGATGATATGCCAGTGCAAGAAGAACAAAATATACCTTCGGAAGCTGCAGATACTATTACTGAAGATGAATCAGCCGCTGAAGTAACCGATTTAACTACAGTTGATTCTCTTTTAGAGACTGCACAAACTTTTGAAGATGTGACAGACTCAGATATAGTTTTATCTTCTGAAGATGAAATACTTGAAGAAGATTTTGGCATAGAAGATGAGGCCGTTGTAGAAGCCAGTGATTTAACTTTAATTGATTCACAGTTAGAGACTCCACAAGTAATTGAAGATGGGACTGCCATAAATACTATTGTTGAAGAGGACATAGCTGTAGAAAGCGATGAGCTAGTTACTGATAACTTTGAAACAGAAGAAGTTCAAAATATTGAAGATGAGATAGAACAAAGTGCTGCAACAGTTGTAGAAGATGCACCCAACGAAGAATCCCTCGTATTAGAATCAGAGCCTGAAATTGATGCAGCTAATACAAACCTAGATAATCTTTCGTTAGACATCCCAACAGATACTGTTATTGAGCCTATTACTCAAGATAATCCTACGACCAATACTGTTATAGAGGATGAAATTTTTCCAGACACGCCAATAGTTGAAAGTGAAGCTATTCAAGGTTCAGAAATTGTTGATGGTTCTGTGGAAGAATTTGATAATACTGAACAGACTATTAGTTCCCAAGCTGAACAGGATGTGCAAGCAGAAATTACACTAAGTGTAGATCCTGTAATCGACAATGAACAAGCTTCTGAACTCGATAGTGTTATTATTACAGATTCTGGTGATGTTATTTTTGAAGATGCTACTGAAAGTGATGTATTAAGCTATGAACATATAGCTCCAATTATTTCTCCAGAAGAGGCAAGTGAAACCCAAGAATATGAGGAAATTCGACAACCAGTAATAATTTCTCAGACGGTAGAAGCGTTTAAAGATGATTACGTTGATATTACTCTCCCAGGACAAGGGTGGATATATCTTGGCGAAACAAAAGAAACTAATCCCCCCATATTAGATTTTACAGCACGTTATATAAATGGTGATGATACATTATTTAATTTTTATGCTGAAAATGTTGGAAACACTATATTACATTTTTATAAACAAGATGTGATAGCAGATGAATATGTGGATGAATATGTGGAAGTTATTATTCGAAATTTTAATACTCCAAATATACCAAGTAGTGCTCGTAGTCAATCAAATGCAGAAGAAATGTTTGGTATTAGTGCCGAGCCTGAAGTAGCTCTTGTTTCTGGCGGTAGTGAAATAACAGAAGAGACAATTTTTATTCCAGAACAACTTTTGGATGACGCAGAAATGGCATTTAATGAAAGCCGCTTTGAAGACAGTATTGATTTGTTGGATGAGTATACCTCACTTGGTGTTGATGAAATTGATAGGGCTTTGTTTTTATATGGGCAAAACTATGAGTCATCATCAGAACAAAGAAATATACGACAAGCGCTGTCATCATATGAAAAAATAATAGAATCTTTTCCTGACAGTGATTATTGGGATGAAGCCTCAAAGAGAATAACATATCTTGAGCGTTTTTACTTAAATATTCGTTAGTATTCGTCTTCAGGGTGAAAGCAAAGCTTATTTGTTGGAAATGTCCTATACATTGCTAGGGCATTTCTTTTATTATTAAGTATCAATCCCTCATTCCAGTATTCCAGTGCAGCAAAAAGGGCATTTCCACCATCAAATTTATCACTTTTTTGAGTTTTAAACGAAACATATTCTTCAAGTTTTTCATAGTTTTTGTTTTCAATTAATTCAAGTCGATTTTTATTAAATTCATTCCAGCGCTCTACTTCTTGAAACCCATCACCTTCATCTTCAATAATTAGCCGTGCATGCGAAGGACTAAATGAATACCATACATGAATATATTTGCTTGCATCACTATTGTTTCCATGCTTTATTGCATTTTTTATCATTTCACTAATTTGTTGCTCTAATAGATTTTTTTCTTTTATTTCAAATGGGGCAGATTGTAATACTAAAAGGGTATAGTAGCGCACTCTTTTGTAGTCTGAGGATAAATGTTTATATTGAAGATGAGTCTTATCAAACAATGGATTTTGTTCATCGCTTTGTAGCTCAAAAGCTTGGGTATCATCTACTAGCATTTTTACACTCACATAAGACACTTTTCATAGACAAAAAAATAGCTTTAATCATTATTGAATAGAGCTACAGCCTCTTCAATTGTGTCAGTGATTGGAAAATAATCTGTTAATTTTGTCAAATCAATTACTTTTTTTACTGATCCGTGTATATTAGACATTGCAAGTTGTAAATTCAACTTTTTTATAATGGAACAAATATATATTAAAGCACCAACTCCAGAAGAATCAATATAGGTAACAAGATCTAAATTAATTATTATTCTTTGTACATCTTTTTCTACCATTTTTGTCACAAGATCTTTTAATTTATATGAATTATATAAATCCATTTCACCATCAAGATCTATTATATAGTTATCTCCTGTTTTTCGTATTTTTAATTCCACGCTACATGACTCCTTGCTTTTTACCTTTTATAATAATGAGAGACATATCATCACTATATTTATCATTTTCCATATACTCTATTATATCATGTTTTAGTCGTTCTGCAATATTTTTACAGGAAAAATGTGCATATTTTTCAATATTTTTTTTGATTCTGTCTATTGAATACTGAGTACCAAACTCATCGATTGCTTCAAAAAAGCCATCTGTGCACAGTACAACTATATCATTTTCATTAATTACCTTCGTAATATTTATATAAGAGGAGTCTTTTGCAATTCCTAAGGGATCGGTATTAGTATGCAGGTTTTCCCAGCTTTTACTTTCTGAATCAAAAAAAAGCACTGGATTTTCTCCAGCATTAGCACATGATAAAAATGTTTTTTCATCGTTATAATCTAATAAAGAAACACTGGCAAAATTTTCAAAGGTGTTTTCATACATAAATGCTCTATTTAACCACGTTAGTAAAGTAGAACTTGTATGCTGGGTATTTACGGCAATGCGCAGTATTGATCGAATCATATTAATAGTCATGAGAGACTTTATTCCTCGACCAATTACGTCAGCGAGTACAAAACTCGCTCGGTCTTTTCTGGCAACAATAATATCAAAATAATCACTGCAAATTCCGTTTGCTGCAAAAAATAGCGATTCAACTTCAATTCCCTTGAAATTTGGATTTTTATCATATAAGAGTTTTGTTTGAAGGTCAGAGGCAATATTCTCTTGCAAAATAATATTCTTTTTTGCACTAATTGATTCATACGTGTAAATAGCTTCTAAACCCATGTTTATAAAATTAGAAATATTTTTTGCTAAATTAAAATCCTCTTTCGAAAAAAAAGCAGAGCCCTGTTTTTTTGATAATGAAATAATACCAACAGAAATCTCTTTAATAACTAGAGGTATAAAAATATATGAAGACGCTTGCGAAAAAATTGAATAGCCATTTGAATCCGTAAACTCGCTATCAAACCCTTGCCTAAACGCAATTGCATCAGTTTGAGTGTTTTCTATGAACTCTGCTTTTTTACTGTCCATTAATATATTAAAAATGCTATCTGTAAAGGTGAGCTTACTTTTTTTATAATATTCTTCAATGTTTTCAATTGCCTTTGGTATATCGGTAGGAGGTGGAAAAGAGCCAATAAAAGAACCTAACTCTAAGCTTCCAGTACAATTATCTGCTAGAAGGAGCATCGCCCCATCCGCATGTGATAAGCGCATAATGGTCTTATTTACATAGTGTAAAAAAAGCGGTAGTTTGTTTTTATCATAAAATGTTTCTAAGGATTTATGTAGTATTTCAAATCCGTATTCAAATAAAGGCTGGTCATTTACATTTTTTTCTTCTGTGTTATCTGCTTTTTTAATAGGTTTTTGTGTGTTCAATAGGCCAAAAAAGAGGAGTGTGAGTATTAATACAATATTTAATCCCATAAGCGTAAAACCTATAACGGGTGGGAATACTATTATTTCATTCATTTTTAGCTCCTGTACTTTATGTTTAAAAACTGTAGTGCATTAAGAATGCTTGAATTTATGTATTCTTTTTTCTAAAAAGCGCATTTATGCATTTTTGCAAAAAGCTTACTTTATGCATCGTTTTAAAATCCTGTGCAGCTATGTCTAAGCTAATGTCACTTCCAAATTTATCTTGCATTTCTTGCCAGTATTTAATTAACCACACATACATATCTCCAATAGTCCTGTGCTTAAATTTATTCATAATTGCTTCTTTTTTTAATATGGTTACAACAGGAAGGTACACATCTTCATACCAAGACTGAACAGCTTCAACCATATCTACGCCGGACACTTTATTTTTGTAGTTTTTATGTATTTGAATATGGTTGTATATCACATCGTATTGTCCTGATGAAGAAAAATCAAGGTTCCAACATTCAGTTATATCGCCGAATGCTGTTTCTGCATAAAAGACTCTTTTTTCGTAATCGATAACTTTACGTAAAATTTGATTTTTTTTCATTCCAGGTCTAAGTTTTATTTCGCTTTGCAAACTAACTACTTCTGCGTCAATAAATGCAAGGCCTTGTGTGCGTGCAACAGATACACGGTGGTTTCCATCTCGTACAAAATAGAGACCACCAATTTCATATAATTTAATAGGTGGCAGTATAACATCTGTTAATCGTGCTGCATCAATGCTTTTCCACCTATTCTTTAAGTGCAAGCTTTTGGGAAAAAAGTGATTGTCAAAATCATGATATCGACCCTCGCTTCCAACAATATGGTCAACAAGTATTTCTTGCATACCTATATATACTTCATTTTTTGGTTTTAACCATTTTTTTATATCTGTAAATGAAAGTAATTGTGTTTCAGTTGGATTTAAAAAGTGCTGAATTTCATTAAAAAGAGCCTTGTTTCTAGCTTTTGAAAAATCTTCTTCAGTTTGAGCAACGATTGCTGAGTTCACATTTCCTCCATGTAAGTATCATTTCAAATTATAGAGCACTGCTCATCTTCAATGATATAATGACTAAATGCATTTACAATTGTAGAATGCTCCCATTTTGAAACACGTTTTTCCTGTTGGTCATATAAGTGAATATGCCCATGAACCATATATTTTGGTTTGAATGTTCTTAAAAACCACAGATAGCACTTAAACCCTTTATGACAAAGGTCAGTTTTATCATGAATTCCTAATGGGCTAGCATGGGTTAAAAATATATCTAAGTATCTTCCGTAACGAATCTTGTTTATCCATAGTTGTGGTACCATCTTTAAAAGCTTCCATAACATTTCCCCTTCAGTATATTGGCTATTTCCATTGTTGTACTTCATAGAGCCTGAGCATCCTGCAATGAGTAGCTTATTTTCTCTTTTAACTTTAAATCCACAATATGTTGCACCATGGCAATGGCTTAAATTATCTAGGCTGTGTGGTGTGTATTGCACTTCGCCTTGATGATAAACACCAAATTCCTCTAAGTTATGATTTCCGAAAACAAAATAGGTTGGCTTATTAAGCGTTGTTACCACATAGTCTATGTATTCCATAGCTAAATCACCCGCACATAATACTAAGTCGATATTTTTAAAGTATTCCTTTGCACCTGAAGAGTAAACGAGAGGGTCAATTTGGTCAGAAACACATAGTATTTTCACAATCCTATATTCCTATTTTAGTTAATAATCCTTCGAGTTTTTCATTACCAATGAGCTCAATCGGTCTATTTTCTGCAAAATTTATTGCTTGCCGAGCGAAGTCAGAGCTTGTAAAAAGAAATACGTTTGCACATTTTTGTTTTTTTGCTTTATCAAGTATATTTCGAAGAGTTGATTCTTCAATAAGTTTTGTTTCTCGATAGAAAACTAATAAAAAAAGTTTTTTTCTTGCATCCATCCAGTTGGAATCCTTTTTTTCGGTTGCAACAATTTCACATCCAAATTTTGTTGAGGTTGCACTTTGCGGAGAAAGATTTAATGTCTTTAAAGCCAAATTTTTGCAAATATCAAGAAAAGCTGAGTCAGAACAAGTTAGGTATTCTTTCATTGAATCATTATCTTCAAATTTTTTATACTCTGCTAATTTTGCAGCAACATCTCTAAAGTTTTTATTTTTTTTGTGTATAATATCCCATTGTGCTACTGCTTTATCGATATTTCGTTCTTTTTCAAAGCATGAAGCTAAAAAGTAGCGAGCATATAGTGTTTCACTGCCATTGTCTTTTGTGGGAATGTTAATCGCTCTGTCAAATTCAATTTTTGCTTTTTCGATATTATTCACCGTTAAAAAACACGTTCCCCGTTCAATAAGAGCTTTTTGCCGAAAGTCTGCATCTCTTGTTGCCTTTTCAAAAGCCTCTACAGCTGCAGGATATTCATTTGTTTCTTTAAATATTTTTCCTAGGTAATAGTAATTTGCAAAATTATCAGGGCTTATTTGAATTGCTAAATCAATTGCCTTTCTTGCCTCGGGGTATTGCTTTGCTCTAAATAGAATCATGCCTCGTGCTGCATGTGCTTTTCCATGTCTTCGGTTCATTTGTATAGTTTTGTTGTAGTAACCTAAAGCATGTTCATATTTCTTTTTTTGCTCAAATAACCTAGCTGTTTCAAAAAAAACATCTGCATTTGTTGGATCAAGCTTTGATAGTAGTATGTACTCATTCAAAGCATCATCAGTTTGATTAAATTTGCTGAATAACTGCCCAATACTTTGCCTAAATTCTTTTTCTGGAATATCCATTATATCAAAAATAGCTTCTTGGTTTACAATTTTTAATTCCATGAGGGCTAACTCATCTTTTTTATCAGCTAAATATGCTTTGCCTAAGTAATAATGCGCAACTATATCTCTGTTATCCTTTGCAATTATTGCCTTAGCAATTTTTATAGCGTTGTTAACCTTACCTTGACGTAGCAAGTTTTTTATTGTACTGATTTTTTTTGGCGAGCGTATTGATTTAATTACAAAAAAACTAAGTATTACAGCTCCAACACCTAGTACTGAAATCAATATTATTTGCAAATATGCCATTAATCCTCCACAATTACAATTGAAAAAAAATTATTATTATGTTATTATAGTTTATATATAAAGGTGGTTTTGTCTATGCTAAATAAGACATCCGGTTACATTATAGCAAGAATTTATAGTTTATGTATACTACTTTTTCGAAAACTCATGATTTTTTTACTTCTCATGGTACCAATGCTATGCTATGTTCAATCATTCAATGAAGGGGAAGAGCTATTTCGCTCTGACCAGGCTGCTTTAGCAATTCCACTTTTTCAGCGCTCTTTGTTGGATGGGAGCGCTAAACCTAGTGTGTATAATTATTTGGGAATTTCATATATGCAAATAGGAAGTGCTCAGCAAGCACTAGACACCTTTCTTTTAGGAACATCAGCTGCTGGTACTGATAAGCGAAGCCTTTATTACAATGCAGGTAATGCAGCATATGTGCTTCAAAGTTACGATAAAGCAAAAGAGTATTTTTCGTATGCACTTGTTGCTGATTCAGGATATGCAAATGCATATCTAAATCGGGGAAATACAAATGTTCAACTAATTGCATATAATGAGGCAATTACAGATTACAATAACTACTTATTACTATATCCTGAGTCACCTCAAGCAGATGGGGTGAGAAGGATGATAGCTGCATTACAAGGAGAGTTAATATTTCAGCAACAAGAAGCTGAAAGGATTGCTGCTGAACAAAAACGCTTAGAAGAAGAACAAAGAAGAATTGAACAAGAACAACAACGAATTGCAGCAGAACAGGCTGCGGCAGAAGCTGCACGGATAGCAGAAGAGCAACGTCGCTTAGAAGAAGAGCAACAAAGAATTGCCGCTGAAAAAGCTGCTGCAGAAGAAGAAGCACGTAGGGTAGCTGCAGAACAAGCAGCTGCAGAAGAAGCACGAAGGCAGCAAATATTAGCGGAAGTTTCAGCATCACTTCAATCTGGTGGTGCAACAAATCTATCTGCAGGAACTGAGGGAGGTTTAAGCTATGAGTTCGAAGAAGCTGAACTTGAATAGTGAGGTGTGGTCAGAAAAATGGGAAAAAGATCCGCCAATTAAAACGCGTAAAGCAACAACAAGCTGGGAAAAAACAACACCAAAGATGGTAACGGGAGGAAAGTCTGTGGATAAAGCAAAAAAAAGTACCCCAAGTACTAAAAAAACTGCTGTGGATATTTCAAAAAAGGAGACAGTAAAAAAGTCATCATCTGGAAGTGATACTACTGCTAGAACATCACTACGAGAGTCAGTGAAAACCAATGAGACGAAATCTGTACAAAGGGAACGCGCTAGTATACTTACAAAGAGTAATTCTGGTATTTCCAGTGGAAAAAAGGAAGCTGTTGAAAACCGTCCTCAGTCATTGAGAAATACTATCCGACCAGATACTATTGATTTACAAAAATCTTCAACTGATGCTACAAAAAAACTCTCATCATTGCTTGAAAAAGCTGAAGGGCTTAAAATAGCTGGTGCAAAGGACAAAGCTTTAGGAATAAAAAATACTATCATCACTAAGTTAAATTCTATTAAAGCATCTCTTATAAAAACAATAAATCCTCTTGTCGAAAAAACAAAAGAAAAGCTTGCATCATTTGGTTTACCTCCAATGGGGCCAAAAGATCCTAATGATCCAACAGGTGGTGATGGATTTAATGGGGATAAAAAGAAAAAAATTCTTATAATACTTGCTATCGTTGTTATTTTACTCGGCTTAGCAATTGGTCTATCTCTTTTAGTACGAAGCTGTAGCTCTAGTAGCGATGAAACCATACAAATAGATCAAGAAAGGGAAAATATCTTAAATCTCGTTACACGATATGTGGAACGAGGGGAGTATGAGCGAGCAATGGATTTACTCGATCAATTACTTATTAAGGACCCAAATGACGAAGAAGCGCTAGCAATGAGTGATGAGATACTTGCTTTGATGGCTGGGGCAGATATCAATGACTTTGAGCGGTATAATAATCCTTCGGTTTCTATTGATACTAGCGAGATTGAGGATGCCTTAGACCGCCTAGCAGCAGAAAATGCAGCTCTAGCAGCAGAAAATGCAGCTGCTCTCGATGCTATCCGACGTACACAACAAGAACAAGATTTACAAGACAGCCAAGCGCGTGATGAAGCAGCCGAAGCAGAAAGAATGAGGCAGGAGCAGTTGGCAAGAGAAGAAGCTGAGCGAAAAGCACGCGAAGAAGAGCTTGCAAGGCAAAATAAAGCACTAGCAGACTTAATTGAAAAGATAAATGACGAAGTTGCAAATGGAAAGGCTCTCTTGCTATCTGGTAACTATGATGATGCAATGGATCATTTTGCGGAAGCTGACTCATTATTGTCAGAGGATGAACTTGATGGACAAGATGAGTTTTCTGGTAGCAAACTTTCAGAAATAGCAGGTCTTTTACAAAGCTCATCAGAAGATGAGCCAAATGAAGCATCTCAAAACTCTCTAGTAGATGAAGCTGTAGACTATGCAAACAAAGCATTGCGCTATTTACCAAAAGATGCAAATTCACATTATATTTTAGGTTTAAAAGCAGTTGATGATAAACGCTACCCTGATGCAGAAGATTCATTTACACAAGCAACCTTGGGAGATTCAAGAAATGCTTTATACTATTATGAACTTGGAAAAGTTCAATATACTATGCGAAAATATAATGAAGCTCGAAGATCTTTTGAAACAGCGGGAAATTTAGACCCTGGATTTTATCAAGCATGGTTCAATGCTCATTTAGCGTATAACCGCCTAGGGGATTCTGCATCAGCAATTTCTTCATTAGAAAAAGCGGTTGATGCAAATGATGGTTATGTTAATGGTTGGCTCCAATTAGCACGATTGCAGAGCACAAGAGGTAACTCTGCTGCAGCAATTGACGCTTATGAAAAAGTTCTTGATTTAGATTCAACAAATATGAATGCTTTGAGAGAAATAGGTGCAATTTATTTAAGTCAAAACAACAACGCTAGAGCTGAAGAATATTTTAGAAGAGGTATTAGCTATGCCGCATCAGATGCGGTAACTAATTATAACCTATCAATCGCATTATATGCACAAGAAAAATATGATGATGCTGTACCATACGCACGAAGTGCTGCACAAACGGATCCTAGCAGTGCAACCTTCCAATACAACTATGGCTTGATTTCAGATGCAGTTGGAGATTTTGATAATGCAACAGCATCATATGCAAGAGCCATTCAAATTGAACCAAATCATGTTAATGCAAATGTGAATATGGGGAAATTATTTTTGGACTTAGGAAATGCAGAAGGGGCCCTTGCGTACTTAACTACTGCAGTAAATGCCGACCCAGAAAGCTTTGAGGCAAACAATAATCTTGCAGCTGCATATCTAGAACAAAAAGATTATGAAAATGCAATTAAGTTCTTTTTAGTTGCCTTACGTCTTGATAGTGCAAACAACACAGTACGAATGAACCTTGGTCAATCATATGCTTCTTCCGAGCAATATAGTAATGCAAAAACGGTTTATGAAGAAGTCATTGACCGAGATAATACTAACTATGATGCTTACCTAGAGTTAGCAAAAGTAAGTGTTGCGATGGGTGAAAATGCTGACGCACAAAGTTATTTGCAAACGATCCAATCAAGGGCGCCAAGTTTTAAATCTGATGAAGTATCATCATTGTTAAATTCTTTATAAAATAAAAACCACCGTTAGCCAAACGGTGGTTTTTTTACGTTCTGCGAACTTTTTCAAAAAGTTCTGCCTTACTTATTTTAGTCCAAAGTGGTCTACCATGAGGGCAATGTGGATCTTCTAGGGCAAAAATATCATCTAATAATGTAATTGCTGTTTGTGGGTCTAGTATGTGCCCATCTTTGATTGCTGCTCTACACGCCGTTTTTTCAGCTAGTTTTCGAATCAATTCATTTGGTTGCATTCGTTTTTCAAGTAAGTCTTCTTGCAAATCACTTTCTGTACCTTGCCACTTAATGGGTACAGAGCTAACTTCCCATCTACCTTCAAGGCAATTTGTTATGGTAAACCCAGCGGACTCAAGTGCATTTTGTATGCTTTCTAGGTAGGTATCATCTTCTGGTTTTAGTGTTTCAATAACTAAAGGAATTAATAAGCCTTGTTTTTGACCAGCACTGTTCATAAAACTCTCGTACAATACGCGCTCATGTCCAGCATGTTGATCTACCATATAAAGTTCATTGCTTTTTTCAACAATTAAAAATACATCTAAGGCTGTTCCTATATATCGAAAATCTCTTTGGAGACCAATGTTTTGTATATCTCTTTCAAGAGGCGAGGGCGTGTTATTAAAATCATTGTTTGCATAGCTTTGAGAAGGATGTCTAGTACTTGCCTTAAATGTTGGATATGCTTTATCGTAGTGTGAAAAGTTTGCTTGTTGATGGTCGTTTTGATGTGAAAAATTTCTGTCATACCTTTGTGGTTTTTCATCTCCATGGCGAAAATCGCTATGTGGGTTATCTGTAGGGTAGGTAAACTCGGCTTGCGCGTGTTCGATATTTTGAGCCGTAGAGGGTTCATGTAACAGGCCTTTAACAGAAAAATCTCTATAAAAATCTCGCACCAAAGAGCTCACTGCTTTATGGACGCTACCGATATCCTTAAAGCGTACTTCTTTTTTTGCAGGATGAATATTAAAATCAACCAAACTCGGGTCAATATCAATAAATAGGGAAGCTATTGGGTGTGTCCCATTTGGAAAAAAACCTTCTGCACCATAATCTAAAGCTTGTAGAAATGCATATTCTTGTACGCGTCTATTATTGACAAATATGTACATGTTCTTTCTGTCATTTCTATACATTGAAGGTTCGCCAAGCACAAGTCGAATATTCCATACGTCGCTTGATTTTTTCACTTCATAAAAAAGTTTTTCGCTGTTTTTCATATCGAGTATTGTTGTAAAGCGTTGTGCTAATGTTTGATTTTTTGGAAGGTCGAGGCGAATTCTATTGTCCATAGATAGCCTAAAAGCAATATCTGTAAAGGGAAGGGCTTTTTCAATAAATATTTGTTTACAAAGACTACCTTCGGACTGCGCTCTTTTTAAGAATTGGCGACGCGCTGGAAAATTTTCAAATAGTCCTTTGCTTTGTGCTATTGTTCCTTCTGCAATGTTTGCTGGCACTATATCATGCTCATTTTCTAAGTGTGAATCTAGCTTCCATGCACTTCCATCTCGTGAAGTAGTTATATTCAATCTACTCACGGCTGCAATGGAAGCGAGCGCTTCACCTCTAAATCCGAGTGTATAAAGATTTTCTAAATCTCCTTCATTTTCAATTTTACTTGTGACATGAGGGCGAGCACAAACTTCCAAATCTTCTTTGCTCATTCCCCAGCCATTGTCTACAACACGGATTGAATCTATGCCACCACCTTCAATTTCTACAATTATCCTGTCAGAGGAGGCATCAATAGCATTATCCATAAATTCGCGCAAAACAGCATTTGGACGGTCAATGACTTCACCGGCTGCTATCTTTCGAGCAACCTCTGCTGGAAGTGCTTTTACCTTTCTTGGGTGTTTTATTTTTTTTGAATCTGCATTATACAAAACTCTTTCCTTATTCACCCGCTTCTGAAAACAAGTCTAATTCAACTTTATCTTCAGGCATGCTTGGTTGATTCATGAGAATTTGAATTTTCCCTTCGATTTTGTCGAGTTCTTTTTCCATGCTTTTTGCAAGCTTTATTCCTTCTTCAAATATTTTTAAAGCTTCTTCTAACTTTATATCGCTACTTTTAATTTCATCTCCTAAAGCTTCTAGCTTCTGTAAATCTTGTTCAAAATTTTTCATAGTTTTCTCCAATTGCGACATGGACTCGTCTTACTCACTTGCATTACTCCTTAGAGCAGGGAGCGAAGCGAGCTACGCCGCTATATGTTATTTTACCTCTACGTTATATGCTCCATCAAAAGAAATGACTTCAAGGTTTTGACCTTGTGTTGTTTCCTTTGAGCTTCTTATTACTTTTTTACTTTCATTTTCCCTTACTACAGAATATCCTCTCTCCAATATTGAGTGTGGATTCGCTTCTTCTAATACTTGGTGGGCATACTTTAATCTATGCCTAAAGTCAACAATTTTGTTTTCCATAGAAAATAACAAGTTTTCTTTTAATTCATCAAACCTTTGCAATAGTGGCTGCTCAATAGTTCTAAAGCGTAGCTCAAAGTTTTCCGGGGAAAACGATCGTGTGAGAAGGCGTAAGCGTTCAATTTTTTCCTTTACAAAACGAACTGATAGTGAAAAATCCATCCTTTCGTACATCTCTTGTAATAGTGGAACTGCGAGCTCTGCAGCTGCAGAAGGGGTTGGAGCTCTAAGGTCTGCTGTAAAATCACTTAATGCCCAGTCAATTTCATGACCAACTGCTGATATTACAGGAATAGCTGAGTTTGCAATAGCACGCACTACACATTCGTCAGAAAAGGGAAGTAGATCTTCAAGTGAGCCACCACCCCTTCCAACTATTAATACGTCACCTAAGTGATATGTGTTAGCCCTCTCTATTTGAGCTGCAATTTGTAGTCCCGCTTCAGTTCCTTGCACTGCACAGGGCAGGATGGTAACAGATACCTTAGGGTTTCGCCTCTTTACAATTTGTAAGACATCCCTAATGGCAGCACCTGTTGGGCTTGTCACAACAGCAATTCGAGGTGAAAAGTAGGGGATTCGCACTTTCCTTTCAGCGTCAAAAAGACCCTCTTGTGCAAACATTCGTTTTCGTTCTTCAAGAATTTTTAGAATATCACCTGTTCCAAGTTCTTCCATTTTGTCAACAATTATTTGATATGTTCCGCGCGCGCCATACACAGAAATATTTCCCTTCACGCGAACCTTCATACCATCTTTAGGATTAAAGGTAAGGTAGCGTGATTTTCCCTTAAAGAGAGCAGCGGAAATAGAAGATGTTTCATCTTTTATGACAAAATATACGTGTCCTGAGCTCGAGGGCCGATAATTTGAAATTTCTCCCTCAAGTTCCACACTAAAGAAATTGCTTTCCAGTAAATCTTTTATGCGATTAGTGAGCTGTGTTACGGTGTATGTAGTTGAGGTTGGTTGTTCTTCCATACCAAAATCAAAGTTGTCCACAATTGTTCCTTATAAAATTATTGTAACACATTTAAGAAAAAATGTCAGTAATCTATTTTGACAATAAATCCAATATTTTTTCTTGCAAGGCTATGTTTTCATTACTTAAATGAATGTATTTGTGACGAATTGATTCAACGGGCTTTTGATTGATGTTTGTATCAAGTACAATAGCAAGGGGACTTCCCTTTAAAACAATAATTCTATCTGCCATTGCAAGAGCCTCTCTAATATCATGCGTTACCATAATTGCAGTGCGTTTTTCTTTTTGTATTAAACTTTCGAAAAGTTCTAACAACTGAAACTTTATGTGTAAATCGAGCGATTGAAATGCTTCGTCCAAGAGAAGTAGCTTAGAAGGATATGCAAAAGCTCGAGCGACAGACACACGTTGTTTTTCACCTCCAGAAAGTGTGGAAGGTTTTACATGTGTTTTATCGCCTAGCGCACATAACGAAATATAGTTTTTTACTCTCTCAATTTTTTCGCTTAATGGAATATTTAAATTTTCTAATGGAAGCAGAATGTTTTTTTCTACAGTGTGCCATGAGAGGAGTCTGTCTTCTTGAAACACATAAGAATATCTGCTGTCACATTCGACACTCCCACTTTCGACTTGGAGGCCCTTACAAATAATATCCAAAAGGGTTGTTTTTCCTGCCCCTGATGGCGCTATTATGGCAGTTGTTTTATTTTCTTCAATGAGTAATGAAAAGTCTCGAAAAATTTCTTTTTTCCCGCGGGTAATACATATGTTCTTTATATTTATAGCACTCATGCAGAACCTGCCTTTGCAAGCATACTTTTTCTTTGTATAACAAGTGAAAGAGATTTTTCAAATAAAAAGCTAACAAGTATGGTTGCAATGGTGTATGCAAATACATCGGCTGTTTCTATATGCATTTTGCTCATTTGTAACGCGGTGCCAATACCAGTTTTTGGAAGACTCAATACCTCGCTTGCAACTACAACTTTCCATGATAAGGCAAAGGCTGTAACACACCCTGAAAAAAAGTATGGTAAAACTTGCGGAAAAATAATGTGCGTGATTTTTTGCTTTTTTGAAAACTGATATACATTTGCCATGTCAACAAGTTTTTTGTCTATTTGTTTTACACCCTGTGCTATAGCTCCCGACATTACTGGGAGAGTCATTAATACTCCAATAAATACATTCACCATGTTTGTTGAAAACCAAAAAATTGCTAATAGAATAAATGATACAACAGGGGCAGTTTTTATGATGCTCATAGGAAAAGAAAAAAACTGCTCTGTTTTTTTTGAAAAACCAGTAATGCATCCCAACAGAATAGAGAGCACAAGTGAAATAAAAAATGAATACAATGTTCTCGCCGTAGTTGCCACAAGATTTTGCCAAAATTCTTGTGTTTGCATGAGCTCGGTAATGCTCAAAAAAACCAACCTTGGGCTTGGCAATATGAGGGGAGATGCAATACTTTCACTTTGCAAAACCCAAAGCAAAAGTATTACACTAAGAGGAACAACAAACGAGTAGAGGATAGAACTTAGTGTATTTTTTATTTGCATAGTAAATTTTCCCTTATAAGACCCTTCGACCTCGCTCAGGGTGACACCTATTTGCCAAGACTGTCATTCTAAACTGTAAATCTGTCATTCTGAGCCTGTCGAAGAATCTTATAGGCAATAACCTCTAACAATTATACATTATACATTGTAAATTGTACATTAATTAAAATAAAATCCTTCATCGGGAAGTTTTCCACCAATTGAGTCTGGGTTAGATGCTAAAAATAATTCAAGTAAATCCTCTATGCTTTCTTTTGCTTCTATTGCAGAAGTCCAGCTCAAAGAAGAAGTTGGAATAGAGCGAGAAACAATTGGAGCCTTTAATCCCAGAGCATGTTTTTCAACTAAACTGCCCGCTTCA
>CAYJLT010000020.1:0-21705 GCA_964371295.1 uncultured Treponemataceae bacterium | reverse complement strand
TGCAAAATTCAGTGCTGAAATTGTTGCCTTTTTTATCCCGGCAGGCGACAAATCACAAGTGCCAGCATAGCCAAAGCTTCCCTTATATAAAACTTCAACCATGATACCATCATCATGGTTTGAATAGGCTTGTTCAAATTGTGCATTTCGAGCAACGTAAAAATGGGCATTAGAAGTTCGCCGTCTTAGACCAATCCAGTCGGCATCTTTTACGGTATTCATTGCAACTTGTAATAAATTTTTCATAGACATAACTCTAGTATATATTTTTATTGCATCACATTCTAGTAGTTGGCATAAAAAAACCTGTAAGCAATGCCTACAGGTTTCGCTGTAACTAATATATTACTTATACTTATACTTATACTTATACTTGTACTTCAACAACTTGTGTTTTCTTTTCTTCATCACTTGGTTTCCAATTGCGGCGAGCAAAAGAAATAAATGAACTAGCAATAAAGATTGTTGAATATACGCCTGAAAGCATTCCCACAATTAGTGCAAGGGCAAACTCTTTCATAGAGCCTTCAGTAAAGAAGTATAATGCAAAGACGGCCAACAAGGTTGTTAGCGTTGTAATTATAGTACGACCTAGTATTTCTGTTTGTGAGATATCTAGAACATCCTTAAAATTTTTAATCTTTAAGATGGTCACATTTTCACGAACCCTATCAAGCACAACAACAGTGTCATTTATAGAATACCCAATTATGGTCAAAATAGCTGCAATCATTGTTGCATTGAGTTCTAAGCCAACCCACACAATAAATGTAACCATAATTAAAGCATCGTGTACAATAGCTAAAACTGCTCCAAGTGCAAAATCCCATTTAAATCGAATAGTTGCATAAAGCCAAATTAATGCTAGGGTTCCAAATACGAGTAATATTGATTGAACAGCAAGGGTACTTGAAAACTGAGCTCCAATAAAATCAGTTTTAAGTATTGCAACATTGGTTTCACCAAATTCAGCAACCAAAGATTTCCATATTGCATCCTGTGTTGTTTTGCTTACCTCTGCGTCTGTTCCATTGTCTTTTACACGAATTTGGAAACTGTTTTCTGCTTCCAAGCCAACCGACTTAACTGTTGCCGTTTCAATTGTGCTTAATGAAGAGCGCACACTGTCTATAGCTATTAAATCTGAACCTTCTAATGTATATAATCTAAATGGTGTTTGAGAAAGCACATTTGTTTCCGCAGAATTTGAGTACATACCAATTGGTGATGTAGACTCAGAAAGGCTAGCACTTGCAGTAACACCTTCAAGAGTATTTACTTGTGAAACGAGGTCTCCAATCGTTGGATACTCTGCATATAAAAATGTTTGAGTTTCATTTGCAGACCCAGCTCCACTCATTACTAATGATAAAGAAACATTATTTGTTTCTACAGCAACACTTGCTGGACCTGTATAGGTCATTTCTATTGCAGTGGGTGCAATTTTTACTTCTTGAATAAGTCCTGCTTGAAAATCTAAGCCAAGATTAAATCCACGTGTAAAAAAACCAAAAATGCCAAATGCTATCACCACAAGACTTACGATACCAAATGGAACAAAGCCTTTACTAAAATGTATTACTTTTTTACTCATTTTGATAGCCTCCATCCAATATTGATTTTTTCACGTCGTAAAGCTTGAGTTCCAAAGTCGAAAATAAGACGAGAAACAAATAACGCGGTAAATACAGAAGAAACAACACCAATTGCAAGGCTCACAGCAAAACCTTGTATAGAGCCTGTACCCAATTGTGATAAGAAAATTGCAGCAATAAAGGTTGTCACATTTGCATCCATAATTGCCCAAAATGCATGTTGGAAGCCAGAAACAACAGCTGCTGCTCTACTTTTTCCAAGCTTTAATTCATCACGAATTCTTTCAAAAACAACAACGTTAGCATCAACAGCCATACCAAGTGTAAGTATCATACCTGCAACACTTGAAAGTGTTATGGTAAGACCGAATGCGGATAGAATACTAAACATCATAAAGAGGTTCAACACTTGCGCAATAACAGCATTGATACCTGCACCAGTGTACCACACAAGCATAAAAATCATTACAAGCAAGAGTCCAAAAAGAATTGCTTGCAGGCCTTGTTCTATGGCTAAATCTCCTAATGAAGCTCCAATTACTTGTTGGCTTTCTACAATAAGGGGAACATTTAACCATGCTGTTTGCAATACCTTTTGAAGATTTTGTGCTTCTAGCAAGCTAAAGCCTGAAATTGCAACATTTCCACCAGGAATTGGCTCATTAATAACTGCTGCTGATTTTACTTTGTCTTCAGATACAATCGCTAATGTTCTACCTCTATGAATTGAAGTTGCTTCTCCAAATATTGCAGCTCCTTCCGTGTCGAGTGTAAGGTGTACTTCTGGTTGTCCAAGGCGGCTAGATCCAACTGTTGCTGAGGCAAGATGTTGGCCATCTAAAATAATATCATTTTCTAGAACAAGGTAACTTACCCTTTCGTCTAGTCCATACTCATCTTTAACATAGAGGCCAAGAACTTCCGTGCCTGCAGGTATAATTGTAGGGTTAAGAAGTTCTCCAGTTGCAGTAAATGTTGTTGTAGGGTTTTGTGCATAATACGCATTAAAACTATTTGTCGCCTCTGTATCTACAAGTCTAAAATTTAATATACCTTTTCCAAGGATAACTGAGTTAATAGTATCAGACTCGGCTGCACCAGGGATTTCAATATAAATTCTATCTTCGCCCTGGCTTCTGATTGTTGGGCTCGTTAAACCAAATTGGTCAATTCTACCAGTAAGAGTTTCTAGAACTTGATTCATAGCATCTTCTCTAAAAAGAACTTCATTATCAGTTGTAACAGAGTCACCCAAAGATTCAATAGCGGCATCAAGGTCAGCACGGGCAATTATACTCATACCACCAGAAAGGTCTAAGCCTAATTTAACAGCACTATTATATGTTGATTTTGCATCTAATATTTCATTACGATATTTATCTTCAATAACAGACTTTACTTCAAGTTCACTCGAAAACGCCAATAAAGCATCTCTCACTGTCATTGGAGATGCAACATCCATATCTCTCGTTTTGTATAAATCTTGTGCTTCTTTTTCTAGATAGGAAAAGTCTTCTGGCAAAAGTGCAGAAGAATCACTTTTTTGCAAATCTACAAGCATGTTAACATCTTGTGTTGCCATGGCATTTGAATAGTCTTTGATTTTTTCAAGTGAGCTCAAAGCCAATGTTTGAAGTTCTTTTGGTGTTCCAGCATACCATGTAATGGAAGGCATCAAAAAAACAAAACATAAAGCTATAACTACTACAAGAAGAAGTAATCGGCTTCTTTTATTCATGTGTAATACTCCAAAATGTGCGTTACCAGCCAAAAGGGAACAAGTAACACATCATTATATTATTTTTCAGCTTTAGCAGAAGTTTTTTCTACTTTTTCTACTTTTTCAGCTTTTGCTTTTTTTGCAACAACAGGTTTTGCTGGTGCATTTTCATTTACCACAGTTGCAATTGCTGAGCGACTAAACTCTATTTTTGCATTGTCATCAATTTTTACAATAACTGATTGCTCTTTTGTAGAACTAACAACACCATGAATACCACCAATAGTAACTACTTTGTCACCTTTTTTTAGTGCTTCAATCATTTTTTTTGTTTCTTTTTGTTTTTTGTTTTGTGGTCTGATAATAAAAAAATAAAAAATAACAAAAATGATTGCAAAAGGTGCAACCATTCCTAATAATCCTTGTTCAGCTCCTGCAGCTGTTTGTAATAATGATACTGCGTTCATCGAATACCTTCCTTATCGTATTTAAAATTAAAATTACAACGGCTCATGTGCCATCGTGCTCCAAATAGAATATCACAAAAATGAGTAAACAGTCAATATGCGAGATAGTAATTAAAGGAAGAAAGTGATAAATCCAAATGTAAATTTAACTACTGCAATAGAATATCTAACTCTGCATTCAGTTCTATAGCATCAACATTTGAAGGATTAAGTGCAATAACTTGTTTAAGGTAATACTGGGCTTTACTATAATCAAATCGGTCAAAGTAATATGTGTATAGTCCAAAAAGAGCAAATTCATTGCGAGGATTTGCTGTAAGGCTAGCTCGTAAATCTGCTAGTATTCTGCTATCAGCACTCTGAAGGCGACTGCGTTCAAAAAATAAAACACTTTTTAGTCTACCACTTGCACCTTGCAAGAGCTGCTCTATGAGGTTTGATGCGTCTGCATATAAGCCCTCGGCTATTAACAGTCGAATATGCCATTGTTGTAAATTTTCATCGCTCGAATCTGCAGAATAGTAAATATTTAGTGTTCTCCTAGCTTCTTCCAAGAGGTCTAAAGCAATGCAGATTTCAACATGCTGCAGTGCTGCATTAAGTCCGGCTTGATTATTTAAGATAATAATTGTGCTTGCCTCATATGCTTCTTCCCAATCTTGCCTCGAAATTGATTCACTCACAAAGATTTCACGCGCTTGTAAATTTTGAGGATCATTTTCAATAACTATTGAAATAAAATCTAATGCTGATTTCCCTGAAATCCTCTGGCCAGTCTGCGAAGCTAAACTAGCCGCTAATAATAAGATTTCATTGTCATCGGGATAAGCACTTAATGCTTCTTGTATTGTTCTTATCGCCGAGGTTGTGTTTTTATTCCATGTGCTTTGTAATTTAGCTCGAAGTAATAAGTAGTCCTTGTTTTGAACATTTGTTCTCGAATACACATCAAGTAAACTTGAAACGTCCAAATACTCACCTAACTCAAAGAGGACTTTTGCCCTAAAAAGCAATAATGAAATATTATCAGGTTCAAATTGAAGACTTTGAGCAACCAAAGATTCCGCAGTGATAAAATCGCCCGTTTCAAAAGCTGCCTCTGCAGTAAGCCCGAGAATTTTTGCATCTCCTGGGTATTCTTGCATCAACGATTGCCCAAAGATATAAGCATCTTGAAACATCTGTGATTCTATAAGAAGATCAAAATATGCGTACATAATATCAATATTACCTTCATCGAGCAACATCGCCTTTTCTAAATGTTTTTGAGATTCCTCAAAATTAGCCATCCGCATCTCAAGTATGCCAATGAGATACAATGTGAGAACTGAACTTTCATCCAATTTCAATGAAGACTCTAATGAGTTCTTTGCATCATCATAATATGAATCTAACTCGACATTCGAAAAAAGCACCAGTGAGGGAAGATTTAAAGAAAAATAGTCTGCATTATCAAAAGACCCTTCATATATTCCTCGATTAATTGATTCAATTGTAGATGTATACACATTTGTTGGTAAATTAGAAATTGCAATAGAAGAATAATGTTTTGAAGGCCAGGCATAATCCATAATAACAGAGCTAATTGCTAAAAGAACCGCAGCTTGTTCAGAGGAGTTTTCATAAGTGCTTCTTAACGAATTGGTAGCTCTTTGGATAGAATCAGGAGATCCATTTTGAATATCTAAAAGAATTTCATTGTCGATTGTACTAAAATAAGGTGAAAAATTGCTTTTTTCAAGATTCGGCCTCGGAAGAGAACTAACCCCACCTTCCTGCTCTGCACTTCTTGATGTGTCATCTGGAGTTGTGGCACAGCTTATAACGAGAAAAAATATTATATAAAGCCACAGGAACTTTATCATCTACGACAAATCCTCATAATCATCTGAGTTTTTTACCCATGTTTCTTTTTCATGTTTTTTTGTGTAAAAAAACAACCAAATAAGTAAAAGACCAAAAACAACAAAGGTCATTGGCCACCATTTGCTTACAAACGCTGTTATTGACATTTCTATAATATCTAATGAAAAAAGTAAAAAAATGCTACCTAATCCAAACAGCACACATCCAGAAACAACAAATGAAATAGGTAAAAACCCATAGCGAATATAACCCAATGGTATTAACATGAGTGCTGAGAGGATGACCATGATAGGCCACATTTCACTAATGGAATATGGAATAACCTCTGCAGAAACCAACAAAAATGGTAACCAAGACGAAGTTAATAGCAGCCCAATAAAGGTATAATATGTATGTTTTTTACCTACGAGGTTTAAATACAAAATAATTGTTCCAATCACAAGTGTTACAGTCGGAGGCACAAGGAAAGAGTACGATTCAATAGGAGAAAAAAAAGCAACGATTAAGCTACACCCAGCTACGACAAAAAACATACCTGCAATTAAAACTAGCTTGTACTTTTCAAAATGAGTTCTCATACACATAGCATACACTATGATGAGAGTCTTGCCAATAACCTACAAGCATGATATAATAAAAAAATGTATAAGACAACGCTAATAATGGTCATTTTTTCGCTTATTTTTACTGCTTGCTCAAATCAAGTTGGTCAAAATGAGAATGCGACCCAAATGTATGATTCTCAAGAAGACTTATTTTCTCTATTGGAGAAAACACCTCCATCAGATGAACAGAGTTTTGCAATTGTAAATCATATTGCAGCAAATTATCGTAGCGCAGGAATGGATAACGAACTTATCTTATTTTTATCAGAACATGTTGCCAATAATCCAAGTGATAAATACAATGCCTACTGGCTTTTACTTATTGCCTACGTTTATTTAGAAGAAGAGGCTGCACCCATTGCAGAAATGTATTTTGAAAGAATCGTTAATAATTATGAAGATTTAGCAATAGACGGAGAATCTATCCATGTTGTTTGTTTGCAAAATCTGCTGCAGATAAGCACAACCCCACAAAATCGTATTAACTACCTCATTCAATTAATAACACATTTTCCAAACGAAATTAATAAGACAGAAATGTATGCAAGACTCGCAAATGAGTATGAGCATCTAGCAGAATGGGAGCTTGCAATTAAAGCACATTCTGATTTCCTTGAACAAGAAGATGCCCCAACGGTGCAGGTTCCAGGCATTCCGGGTGCATATAACACAGCTCGTAAGCAAGTAGATTTTAATAACTCACCAAAAGATTGGACATTTGAAACATTAGAAGAATTAGAAGCCGCTGTAAAGTCAGCATTATTAAATTATCAATATTGGAACTTAGAACAGTATAAGTCTAAGGTAAACTTTTTTGCCATGTCGTGGGCGCAAACACAAGAAGGGGCTAACACCGTAGTAGACTTTTTGATAAGTGATTACGCTTCTGGAAAGCGCATCCGATACAGTGATGAGCTTGATCAATCCTCTACACCTGATGAAGCATATTTACGCACATGGGGATGGCGTCAATACGTAGACGTGTGGTACCTTTATTTTAGAAAGGTGAACTTTCCATTAGACCCAGACATTCATGGACGTTGGGAATGGGCGGGTATTTACTACGGTGAAAAGCTATGAAAAATGGTTTTCATTTTTTCCTCATTTTTTTTTGTATTGCACAAGTTTTTGCTACAACTGACCCTTTGCAACCATTCCTTGATTCACTTGATGAGCAACCTCAAATAGAAACAATTCAAAATGAAAAACGTGGGCCCGTTGAGCAGCAAAACGCTACCCCCCAAGGTGAGGCAGAAGTCCTAGAAAAAGTTTTACCTAGTTCGCAGCTAGATAATTCGTCACAAGCTCCTAGCGCACCTGTATTACAGGCAGCAACTCAAAATCTTAACAACGAGCCTCGGCAAAGTGGTTTTGAAAATCAGAATTCTGCCGAGCAACTTAATGTACAAGGTGCAAGTGAAAATCAAAGCGAAACAAATCCTGTGGCAGTTTTAGAACCGGTATACAAGAAAATTGATTTACCTTATTCAGAGCATTCATTAATAGACTGGCATAGGGCAGAATACATGACTAATTTTGGCAAACAACGCCTTGCAGACATTATGCAAAGGGCTCTTCCCTACAGACCCCATATTCGACAAACATTGCAAAAAGAAGAAATCCCACTGTCTTTAGAGTTTTTACCTGTTATTGAATCTGACTTTAGAACTACAGCAGTTTCACGCTCTGGTGCAACTGGAATTTGGCAGTTTATGGAAAATAGTATTGCTGGTCTTTTAGAAAAAAACGAATGGATTGATGAAAGGCATGACCCATGGCTAAGCACCGAAGCTGCTGCGCAAAAATTAAAATACAATTATTCTATTCTAAAGAGTTGGGAGCTTGCGCTTGCAGCATATAATATGGGATTAGGTGGGCTACAAAGAGCCATAAATAATGCAGGGAGCAACGATTTTTGGTATTTGGCAGAAAATGGCTATATACCAAATCAAACAAGAAACTATGTCCCAAAATTTATAGCAGTAGCAGACTTAGTAACAAACGCAGAATACTATGGACTGAGTATCCCAGAGTATGATGAAAATGCTGCCATTGACTTTATTGAAATACAAGTAAACAAACAAATTAACCTAGAAGTTTTAGCAACTCTTACGAATATAGATTATTCCACATATCAGTTTTTAAATCCTGGCTTTGAATATGCAATTACTCCACCAAGCAATTACATGCTAAGGATTCCTTCAGATTCTGAAGCAATAGTACTTGAAGCAATAGAAAAACAAGATAGTACATCCTTCCTTGAATCTCACAGAGTAGCCCAAGGTGATACCCTGTGGAGTTTGTCACAAAAATATAACACAACTGTTGAAATATTGTGTGAAATAAATAATCGCAATCCAAATGCAATTTTAAGTATAGGTACTATTCTATTTTTGCCGATACTTAAATAAGGATAATACAGTGAAAACATTTTTTTTCAAACATAAGATAAACACAGATAATGCAAAGAAAGTACTTTTTTCTCTTGTTATTTTAATTTCAATGTGTATTTCTCCGTTATGCATTTATTCCCAAAGCTCATCAATTAATGAAGCCTTGAGTTCTCAAAGTTATGTAAACTGGAAAGATGGTACATTTGTTTCAAATATTCAAATTGACACCGAGAAAGCAAATATTACACTCCCTTCAGGAAGAAATGTTGCATCAAGCAGAATTGAACAAAATCTTCCACTTTTAGTAAAAAATCCACTATTAACACTAACGGTTAATTCTTCTACACAAATGGGAGATGCTGTGCTATGGGATTTAATTACAATTGGAGACATATCAGATATTATTTCGCAAGGGGATAAAACCCCCACTGCATTTACGCGCGATGGAAGTGCATTGACCACTAATCATGTAATTACATTACAAGATTTAGCAAGTTCTCTTATTCGACATGATGGACCATACATTCCCAATATTCCAATTGAAAGAACTTCTTCTAGAGAGTATACCGGCATTATTATTGATGCGCGTGGGCAGCTTCCAGTACAAGGGGAGTTTACCCAAGAAAGAACTAACCCTGCCCTCTTTCCAAGAATATGGGATGAAGACATGAACTTATTATATGAAATAAACATGGTTGAACCCAACATTGTACGCGAGTCAGGATTGGTTATGTATTCATCACAAACAAGTGAAAGCACCTTTGCAAACCGAGTTGGCAATGACCCGTTAAGAATCAGAGCCAGAGGAGTATTTGGTATTCACAGGACAGATCCAATCATTTCAAAAAACGATGCGTTGCGTATTTTATCCATCCCTGAAAATGTTGCACTTCTTAACGAAGGAAAAGTAATAGTTTTATTAGACGAAGAGTCTCTGATATACCCTGTTAAAGCGCCTATAAAAGATGAAACATATTTTTACATGGTTCAAGAGGTTTCAGAATTTATTTTTGAAAATGTTGTTGAAGACCTTGAGGTCATTGACACGGATAGAGGAATGCTTATTCCGTTAAGAGATTTAAAATTTGTGCCAGACTCTGCAGAACTTTTACCCGAAGAAAATGAGCGGCTCGATATACTTGCAAACTCTCTTATCCTAGCAACTGAAAATGGAGAAAGCACTATACTTGTAGAAGGACACACTGCGAGTATTGGTTTCCCTGAAGGAGAACAAAACCTTTCAATTGAAAGAGCGCTTGCAATTATTAATGAAATGGTTGAGCGGGGAGTCGATGAAGAATTATTTACTTATAGAGGGTATGGTGGTGATATTCCAATTGGTGATAATTCAACGGAAGAAGGAAGAGCTGCAAACAGGCGTGTAGAAATTACCGTTGTTCCACGCCAAACCTATATTCAAAGAATTTTTTAAGGCTCCTACAAGAGGAGCCCTAAAAAGAAATTTAAGAATTATTACAATCCTGATGTTGACAGTAAATTTTTAATCCTATCACTTGTTGCGCTATCATCTGAAGACAATGTATTTTCTTGCTCAATTCTTTCAATTACAGAAAGAACTTGTTGGTCAAGCGCATCTTTTTCTATTGTATACAATACAAAAGCCCTATATTCATCTGTATACTTTGACTTAGCATCTGTATCATAGCGGCGAGTTAATACCCACCAATCATTTTCTTTTTTTGCACCAGAAAACTCTGTGTCAGTCATTGTTTTTACTACATTTTCAAAATAGGTTCCATATTCGCCATCCATGCCGCCACTTTCTGCACCTGAGAAAACACCTTCAACACGTGTAGAAACATTGCGAGCTATAGTTTGTGGAATACTAAAACCTTCAACCCATGCTTGAGCAGCATTAATATTTTGCGCAGTTGTTTCTGCAACAAAACAATAGTCGTTTTCAAAATCAGATAATTCTTCAAGACCTGTTATACCTTCAAGAATATATGTTTCTACCCAAATGGGAAGTTCATTTAAACCTAGTGCAGAACCTTTGTGTTCTAAAACCTCTGACTTTACAGTTCCCTCAAGTTCTTTGGCAACAGCCTCATCTGGTGCTGACGCACAACCCGTAAACACCAAAATACTTGCTAGTATAACCACAGCCAATAATGTAATTTTTTTATTCATAGCAACCATCGTTACCTCCATACTATATAGTATAACTAAAATAATATTGTTTTTCAAGTAAAGTGCGTGCATTTTTCGATTGTAATATTACAAAAAAAATCGTGACAAGCGTAGTGTTTTCATAATTGAAGCACATACCACTGTACTTTATATGTTAATTTGCCTAACTTCTTCTTCACTTAGACCTGTGCTTTTGACAATCAATTCAACTGATAAACCTTGCTCTAACAAACTTTCTGCAATAGTAAGAGCTTTGTCATGTGCCCCTTGTTCTAATCCTTCTTGCCTTTCTATATTAAGCATGTGTTGTTGTGTTATGTAGTATGCCTGTATGTCGCGGTACTTTTCCATAAGTTCTACATCACCCGAAAATGTTTTATATTTTTCGTATACTTCTTCGAAAAAAGGATTTTCTTTTATTATTGTCATTTTATCTTCCTCCGGGTTCTTTGATGTAAAAAACTGTATCCAAAGTGCTAAGTCCTTGCTTTCATCGCTCAGTTCTTTTTTTAGCTCAATGAAATGAACTTCCCAATCTTTTGTTAATTCAAAACCTGTTGTACATTCTTTCATTCGGTACACACTATGTGCTCTTTTCGTTTGCAAATGCAAGTCACAATTAAGTATACTCACGCTTATAATGGGCTTTAGGCTCATATAATCAATTTTAGCTGTTTTCTTTTTTTCAAAATCTTCTAGCGATACATTTACTTGCTTAACGTAGTTTACCGCAATATAATATAAAAGCCTCGAAATGAAACCTGCATTTGCTACGTTTTGCACTTCCACGATAACCAGCTTACCAGTTTCACTTTGAGCTTTTACATCGACCACCGTTTCCCTTTCAAGAATGTTTTCTTTAAGATTAAACGTGTTAAAAAACTTACCTAGTTTGGCATAGCCAAACTCGCATATCTATTTGGTATTGGTGGCATACATGCCACACTTTCGATAATCGAGAGCCACGGACGGCGAACAAAAGCAAGGCGAGGTTTGAGCTATTCACTGCGCTACGCTTGCGCAAAGCTCGGTAAGTAAAATTGACACGATGTCAATTTTACGACCACCTCATTGGCATCTTATCGCAGTGCATTTAAAAAGTGAAGTAGTATTTTTTCACTTCCAACATTAGCAAAAAGGTACCTTGCAAAAAAATCGTTTGTTGGTATTAAAACTTCTTTTTCGCTCTTATCCATATTATACCTCTAGTCTATAAATTTTTCAACCGTTCGTACAAGCAGTTGAGCAAGAAAGAATTCTTACATATAAATTTATAGTATTTTTTAGCGAAAATTATTACGTTTTTGAGAAATTTTTTTGAAAAAAGTGACTTTGCCTGTCATTCTGAGCGAAGTCGAAGAATCTTATCCGCAAGAATGACGCAGATGTGTTGCTGAATTTTTACTTTTTTGCAGACCTCGTAGGGGTTTATTGCTACGAGGATTTGGTTTTCATTTTGAAATTGTTTTTTTGCCTCTATCGTGTAGGCACATTGCTTCGGCTCTTTCAGAGCCTTGCTTTTGCCTACACTCTCTTGTCTTGCCTTAGGGCGCAACAGAGCGAGCGACGCGAAAACCGACGTTGTTGTCCCGAAAGTTAGGTGTGTCGTTGCTGCGAGTGGCTACGCGAACAGCAGACGAACCGTTGTTCAAGGAACCGCCGCGCATAACAAGGTACGAGTCCCACGTGTCATAACACCATTCCCACACGTTTCCACTCATGTCATACAGGCCAAGCGCATTTGCATTTCCGCTCTTTACCAGAGGGTTAGGGTTTGCATTCCCTGCGGTTCCAACTATATGTGTGGTACCATTTGCATTTTCATCATACCACGCATAGTCTGCTAAACTGCTGTATGTATCTGTGCCTGCATAGGTGTTTCGTACTCCATTTTCTTCCCAGCCTGCTGCATATTCCCATTCCCTCTCTGTTGATAAGCGGTAGCCTGTTCCGTTTACATCTATTATGCTTCCGTCTGAATTATAATAAGGGCTTAAGTTTTCTTTTTCACTTAGCTCATTACAAAACTCTATTGCATCTTCCCAACTTACATAATACATGGGGTAATTTTCACCGTCTCCTTTGTCAAAACTGTATAAAGGGGTAGGTAAAGCACTTCCCATTACCTCTAACCATTGGCCTTGCGTTACCTCGGTTTCTGCTAAGTAAAAACTTGCAAGGGTGACGCTTTCTTGTAGACTTACGTCACCACCTTCAGTTCCTTGAAACATGTATGTGCCATTTGGTATACCTATTAAGGTCCCAACCGTTGGACTTACTATATCTATAGGTGCAGCTCCTTCAAATGTAAACTCAATGCTATTAAGTCCTTCTTTTACAATAAGTGGTTTTGTTTTTTCTATTCTTGTCTTGTATCCATATTGTGTAAGTTCTACTTGGGCATAGACTGTTTCTCCCACAATGTATAGGGGCCCAAGGCTTATGGTTTGATTAAGGTTCTCTCCAATATTTACCGTTTGCTCTGCTAAAACCTCATCGTTTTCCGCATTGTGTATAGAAACATTAGCCGTAATACTTGTGTCTACACTTGCCCTTTGGAGGCTTTGTCCACCGGAAGCACTTTGCGCCTGCTTTACAGCCTCTGCTTCTTCTACAAAAGAGTCTAGCCATTCTTGTGGAATGGTAAAGCTAATTTCAACCGCTTCTTTATTTTCGTGTTCCCATAGCGAATCGCAACTTGTTAGTGCGAACACGGCCATCACAAATAAAAGGCTTAAAAATAGTTTTTTCATATTTTCCTCCAAACCGTATTAAATTTGCTCTATATAACATACAAGTATAACACAATAGTAATTTTTTTTCATGTGCCAAATGGCTCATTTTTTGTGAATTTTGCATTTTTTTTGTGTTTTCTATGAGGTTACTGGCTATTTTTGTTTTTTTTCGGTAGATTACGGACAGAAACAGTCAAATAATAGAACATAACTGTGCTAGGTAGAATGTGAGGTAAAAAACCGTACCTACTTTACTAAATATCAATTTCAGTATATAACTATCCTAATGAGTTCAGTTGTCAGCGTAGAAAATCAGGTTCCCGATATTACAAATGGTGTAATTTGGAAACAGCTTCTTTCTTTATTTTTCCCAATTCTTTTTGGAATTTTTTTCCAACAATTATACAATACTGTTGATGCCATAATTGTTGGAAGGTTTTTGGGCAAGGAAGCTTTAGCTGCGGTTGGAGGGGGAACCAGTACTATAATTAACTTACTTGTAGGATTCTTTGTTGGTTTGAGTTCTGGAGCTACCGTTATTGTATCGCAATTTTATGGAGCTCGAAATGGTAGAAATGTTCACTACGCGGTGCACACATCATTTGCACTGGCAATAGTTGGCGGCTTAATTTTAATGATTATTAGCTTCATTTCAGTCCCAATTGCACTAGAAATAATTGGAACTCCACAAGCAATTTTTGATAAGGCGATAATATACCTTCGAATTTACTTTGCTGGAATTCTTCCACTCATGATATATAATATTAGCTCAGGTATACTTCGTGCTATAGGAGACACCAAAAGACCCCTCTATTTTTTGATTGCTGGGATGATAACAAATATTATTCTTGACCTTGTATTTATTGGCTTATTTCGGTGGGGTATTCAAGGTGCTGCACTTGCCACTGTCGTAGCACAAGCAGTTAGTATGTTTTTAACCTGCAAGTGTTTAACTAGTGCAACAGATTCATATAAACTACATTTACGTGAAATACGATTTTCACTCCCGATTTTGAAAAGCATGTTATCAATTGGCTTTCCCGCGGGGCTACAAGCGATAATGTATTCACTTTCAAATATTATTATACAAGCAAATATTAATGCACTTGGAACAAACACCATTGCCGCATGGGCAGCCTTTGGTCGTGTAGATAGTTTTTATTGGATGATTTTAAATGCCTTTGGTCTTGCCCTCACAACCTTTGTTGGACAAAACTATGGGGCAAAAAATTACGAGCGAGTAATAAAAGGAACCAGGCAATGCATGCTAATTGCGCTTGGTTTTGCTATAATAATTTCAACTCTCATGTGGGTTTTTGCAAAGCAAATATTCACCCTCTTTATTACCGATCAAAGTGTAATTAGTGAAGGAATATTTATGATACGTTTTTTTGCTGAGTTTTTTTTACTTTTTATTCCCATAGAGTTACTTGCGGGAGCATTACGGGGTGCTGGGAAAACTCTTATTCCAACACTCGTAAGTGTTATTTGTATATGCTTTTTTAGAGTTGCATGGCTTTCTATAGTAGTTCCGAATAACCAAACAATTTTTACCATTATGGTTTGCTATCCAATATCGTGGGCCTTGGCTGCAAGCGCAATGAGCTTTTACTATTTGCGTAAAAAGTGGATACCCAAAATTATATGATAAACATACAAGAAGAAGAAAATAAAAAAGTTCGCTGTTTGTTGGTATACAATATTGAAGACGATGAAGCTATGTACCATACAAATGAGCTGCAAGGTTTAACAAATACACTTGGATTAGAAACAGTTCATACAGAATATGTGAGAATTAAAAAAATCCAACCTCGCTACATATTAGGCTCAGGTAAAGCAGAAGAAATAGCTGCGTGGGCTGAAGAAACTGAATCAGATTGTATTGTTTTCGATTTTCAAATATCTCCAACACAGCAAAGAAACTGGGAGAGATTAACAAACATTCCAGTATATGACCGAGAAGAGATTATTTTAAGGATTTTTGCCTCGCGAGCTCAAACAAAGGAAGCTGTTTTGCAAGTAGAACTCGCCCGCCTACAATACTCCCTACCCCGCCTAGCACACTCGTATGGTGATATGGCACGCCAGCGAGGCGGAAATTATGGCTCTAAGGGTAGCGGTGAAACCCAACTTGAACTTGATAGGCGAGCCATATTACAAAAAATAGCCCTTATCAAGAGCCAACTAGAAAAGGTAGCTAAAGAAAGGCAGGTACAAGAAAAAAGGCGAGAAAAAACGGGAGCGTACACATGTGCAATTGTAGGCTACACAAATGCAGGAAAATCGAGTTTGCTAAATGCACTTACTGGAGCAGATAGCTTTGTGCAAGATGCTCTTTTTGCAACACTCGATCCAACTACACGCAAGCTATCAGTAAATGGAAATGTTGAAATATTATTAAGCGATACGGTTGGCTTTATAAGAAATCTTCCTCATACCCTTGTAAATTCATTTCGTTCAACTTTGGAACAAGCTTCAAATGCAGATCTCATTCTCATCTTACTTGATGCATCAGACATGCACTTTGAAAGTCAATATAAAACAACACTTGAGGTTTTATCCGAAATAGGAGCTGAGCATATCCCTAAAATACTTGTATGTAATAAGATTGATGCAATCGAAGAAAATATTTTCTTAAAACAGCGAGTAGAGAGTTTTTGTAATGAGTATAAAGCGTCATATATCAGCGCAAAAACAAAGTCTGGTTTTGAAAACTTACGCGAAAGAATAATAATGGAGCTTATTGGAGAGTTAAAAACATACTCCATACCATTAGCACAAACTAGTATTGAACCGCTCATTAGAAAACACGGTTGCATAAAAAATGCAGAATGGCAAGAGGACCGCGTAATAGTCGAAGCGTGGCTTCCTAAGCGAATTCAAGAAGCCTTGAGTGAATTCCTAGTTTAACTCATTTAATGACCAATCATAATCGAGCCATTTAATTGAAAGACCATCAAGATTTTCACCACTATACTGTTCTGCAAAACCTTTAACAGAATCAAAGTCATCTCCATACCACTTAAAAATACTTGATAAGTAAACAGTGCCCTTTTCCCTGTCAAGCACAAAACCCTTTTCACTGTGTAAATAAGCGTGCGACTGCGTATCCATTTGTTCAATTAACGTACTACCTTCATATGCTTCACTCACTAATGGTGGACACCCAATTGCTGCGCACACAAGCACCATGTGTATACGAGGCTCATCATAATCAACCCTAATTATATCATGTTCAAGATTATCAAGCGTAATCATTTCACCAAAAAGGCTCACCACTTTTTGATCCCAAGGGCCTCTAAAAATATTTCCAATGTCACGTATAGAATCTACTGGATAGTTATCTACGATGAGCTGTAAGGTGGCAGCATTATATAGATTAATTAAATAGGAAAGTTGATTATTTTCATTCCATGCATTAAATTCACGCTCTGTCACTTCTGAAAGCGATTCTAAATACATATCTAGAGAATTTCTATTTGATTTTAAGTCATCATAATTTACAAGTCCGTCAATCACGTAGGTTTTAAGAATTGTGTCATATGTACTGTGTAGAGATTCACTTTGAGAAAACACATTTACTGAAAAAAGCAAAATAGCTGCAACGATTAGAATATTTTTTTTCATATATACCTCTATATAAAGTATATGCTAGGAGTGGTGTTTTGTAAAGTGTTATTTTTTCATGCTTGTCTCATAAACTTAGCCTTTATGTGTCAAACATGCCAATTTATTTTTACCTTTCAAATTTTGCATGAGTTAACAGTCCGTTTTAGACTCATAAATTCTTTTTTTACTTATAAATCGGTTTATTAGGTGCGGGGAAACCAGCTATTGCGGCGCGCAGGTTTCCCCGCACCTAAAACCCCACCCCTTCCTTGCAACGCTTTTTACTTTTGCATGCATGAAAATTTTCTAGTTTACTACAATAATTAGAAAATTTTGTTAAAATTGTCATTCTCTAAGTTTATGAGACAGCCGTGATTTATTTTATAGTACACTTAAAATTACTCAAGAACTTTGTTGAACTTTGTTGAATTTTATTGAACTTTTTAAGGATTGACAGCAAGAAATTTTAGAAGTACAATAATGGTATAACTAATGTTGTACTTTTTTATGAGGAGGGCTTATGAAAAAACTACAATTTATATTTTTGATTGTTCTAGTGTTGGTTATCTCTCTTTTTTCATCTTGCATATTCGGACCATATTACACTATCAGTTATATGGTAGGAGACACCCTAATTTATCAGAGTGAAATAGGATTCAAAAAGTATGCCGGGTTACCTCTAAAGTATAATAAAGACAACCTTAACATAATATTCCTTGGATGGTTTTTCGACAAAGATTTTACGCAGCCTGCTACGATGCAAGAAATTTATAGCCTAGAAAAAGATACCATAATATATGCAAAATATGTTCAAGATGATGACCCTCATTTTACATATGAAGCAGACGACGATTCATTTACCAATTTTACCGTAAGTATAAAAACATCGGGAACGAAAGAGCACCTTGATATTCCAGCAAATTTTCACGGAAAAGAGATTACGGACATTGTAGCAAAAACCGTTGTTGACCAAAATGTTTATGATGAGCTTAAAACTGTTACCATACCGGAAAATAGTAGCATTCGCTACATAGGTTCTGACGCTTTTTCTGAAACTGGGCTCACTCATATTGATATTCCAGGTAGCATAAGAATAATTGGCGCCGCTTTTTCTGAAACAAATCTCACTCATGTTGACATTCCAGAAGGGGTAGAAAAGCTGTACGACTCCTTTTACAATTGCCCAAATTTGGAATCAATATCCATTTCGTCCAGTGTAAAAGAGTTCTTTTTTCATATTGCCATAGGTTGCCCTAAGTTAAAAAGCATAACTATTGACCCAGAAAGTCCATATTTTAAAAATGGTGAAGATGGAAATGTGTATAGTAAAGACGGTACAGAGTTTGTAATGTATGTTCCCAAGGCTAACGAAACATCATTTACTATTAACGATTCAGTAACATCAATAGCATACTCTGCTTTTCAAGGATTTACTTCTCTTACAAACATTGTTCTTGGGAATAATGTCGAAACTATTGGTTGGCATGCATTTGCGTTCAATCCATCGCTAAAAACAATAAACCTTCCCTCTAGCTTAAAAACAATCGAAGCTTCTGCTTTTAGGGAGTGTTCCTCTTTAAACAATATTACTTTACCCAACGGCTTATCAGAAATAGACGGGCACGCATTCGAAGGTTGCACTTCCTTAGATGCTATTGTTTTGCCTAGAAGTCTGTCAGATATAGGCAGATATACCTTTAATGGGTGCACATCGCTTACAGAAGTTTTTATACCTAATACTGTAGAAGACGTAGAGACTGGAGCTTTTTATAATTGTCCAAATATTACTGTAACTGTTGAATATAAGGATAATTCGATTGAAAACTATCCTTACTACTACTGGAATTATTGGGATGATGATTGGTCAGAGGGTCTTAGAGACGACCAAATAATTTGGGAATCTGAATAAAGATAAAAATTACTATCTTTTTGATGAAAATTCTAGGCACATGTGCCCTTTTTATTCAATACGATTACCGCCATTTCACACTAAAACTCATAATGTGACCACATGGAAATAATTTTTACAATTTTTTCTTTTTCGAGAATTTGATATACAAGTCGATGTTTTATGTTTATTCGTCGAGAATAAAGATATTTAAGATTACCAACTAGTTTTTCATAATGTGGAGGATTTTGCAATGGGTCTTTTTTTAAAATATCGATAAGCTCTTTTGCTTTTTTATCCAGTTTTGTTTGCTTTAAGTATTTTATATGCGTAGTGGCATTTTTTGTATAATAAATAGTGTACGTTACCATTCAACATCATCTTCATGAATGCACTCTGATATTGGAGTATTTACGCCTTCTAGTAATTCTTTTTCCATACCCGGAATAGATGTTAAGTATAATGTTTCTTGAATACTATTGTAGTCATCTTCGCTAATAAGTACAACATTGCCATTTTTTGATGTTACCAATGTAGTTTCATTGTACTTTAATACGTTTTCGAGTACAGAAAAAATATTATTTCTCAATTGAGTTACATTTGTTGTATTCATGTTTTTTATCCTTACATGTACATATTAGCGTACAACTACTATGTTGTCAAGTAAAAAAAGAGCTTAAGAAACATCGCTGCTTCCTAAGCCCTCTTTTTTATAGTAGTTAATTGGTCTCCCTGTCAATCGTGCCACCTATAATAGATTGGCTGACATTCAAATAAGCTTTTATTGTATACAAAACTAACATGTCATTTAATGTTTGATTACCTTCAATTATTCCATTTTTCATGGTAAAGGCAGCATCATTCAAATATAATGCCATCCCATCTTGATCTACAGTGTTATTACTTATTGAACCATTATTCATCATTAAAACTTTTTTAGCATCACTAAGCATTGGGCTATTACCATCAAAGTATATACCACCACCATTGTTACGAGCAGTATTATAATCTATGGTAACAGTATCACTTATTGTTATATCCGTTGATTGCGCCCAAATTCCTCCACCATCACCACGATATTCGGTGCAGTTGTAGTTTACCTTCGTGTTCCCACTCAAGTCAATTGTTGATGATACTGCTTTAATGCCTCCGCCATCTTCATTTAAGTTATTTGAAATTGAACCACCTGAGATATTTAATTCTGAACTAGTTGCTTCAATTCCACCATAATAGTAATCAATGAAATCATTTGTTTCTCTTCCGTTATAATCAATAGTACCACCTGTCATGTTAAAAACAGTGTCAGAAAGATTAAAACCCCCACCATTATTTATTACTTTAAATCCATCTTGCATATTTATAATACTGTCTTCTTTAACTTCAAGTCCTATGTATATAGCATCATTCATATTGATACTTTGATCCTCAGTGCCAATAAGTCCAGAATTAAGATTAAGCGTAGCATTTTTTGTAAGAATTCCCCTTGTAAATTTCCCAGAAATTTTTGCATTTTCTGACATAGTAAAAGTCGGTTGCACATTTCCATTACCAATAATAGAGACAGCTTTACCTGCGCGCGAAACATCTTGTAATACAGAGGCCCCACTTAAGTTAAATGTAGTACCTTCGAAGTGTATTGCAACACCACAGTATTCTTCGTCAGATTTATTTTCTGCTTTATTATTTTTGAAAATAGTATCTTGTATTAAAAGAGTATCACCTAGAAAGTAAACACCACCACCTACTCCACGAGCAGAATTTATCTTTGCTTCTGTTTCTCCTCCAAAAGTTCCTCCATTGATGGTCAAGTCATCTCCCTCAAAATAGAGGCCACCTCCATTTGTCCAAGCACTGTTTCCAGAAATTAATGTGTTTTGGGGAAGTGTTAAAGTCGTAATAAAAGCATATATCCCACCACCATGATCGCTAGCATAATTATTTTCAAACCTATTTGCTCCTGTAAGTGATAATGTTGCATTTTCGATATACAGTCCACCACCACTTCCTGTTGTACGCAAAGTTTCACTAGTTGTGGTTACTTCATTTCCTTTCATAGTTACATTATGTAGAGAAATTGATGCGGTTGAATAGACGCCGCCCCCTCCTAATGCACTCATATTTTTTTCTTCATCATCAACTGAATCAGTTCCAATAATAGTTCCTGAAAAATTAATAGGGCGCTCTGTATTAATTGCACCACCCTTCCCATCTGAAATATTACCGTACAGAGTAACATCACCAATTTCTATTGCTTTTGAGCCTGCTTCAATTTTAATTCCTGCTCCATCAAATGATTCATTATATTTTATTGTTCCGCCAGTTATGTTACCTTCAGCATTTGTTCCAATATATATACCTGCACCACTTCCTTTAAGGTACCTTCCTCTAATATCATTATTTGAGTCTCCACGAACATAAGTATCATCCGTTTGTAGCGTTTCGTTGTGCAATACCGAAGCATTAGTAATATCAAACTGTCCTCTTTCAATATATAACCCTGCACCATGCAAGGCTCTGTTTGGCCATAAATATGTGTCTCCAATCGAACTCCCATTTATATCTAGTGAAGTCCCTGCAAAATATATGCCTCCGCCCAATTCTGCAGCTTCATTATTGCGTATAAGAGTTTGCCCTGAAGTTGATAAAGTTCCACCAGCAGTATAAACACCTGCACCT